>JBEANK010000008.1:0-15824 GCA_041165485.1 Actinomycetota bacterium
TGTAGACATTTGTTTCCTTTCGAGTAGTCGATCGAGGGAATTTCCCTCGGTCGGCTTTGGGTAATAAATGCCTTCTCATATGTCATGAGAGGGTCTTTTTCACCCGATTCGATGAATCGCACGTGCTGATTCACCAAATTCCCCACCGTGTATCCGGACGCGGTGAGGAAACCTATTTAGTTTTTATTCACCACCTGCACCGCTTGCGCTAGTACCTGTGTCTTGCCTGAGTTCAGTAGAACTCGTGTTGTGATCTTTGCTGGAGCATCAGTAAGGTCGTAACCACGTGCTCCGGTTGGGATCACAAAACTTGAAGTTTTAAGGTAGCCAATATTTGCTGTTGAAGTGATCAAGTGCTGACCATTCGCAAGGCGCTCGATAGATGTATCAACTGAGTTGATCTCAACTGCGCTCCAGTTACCACCGAAGCCAACATTGATATTATTGATGCTGTAATTTGTTCCTGTTCCATCAATTGTGATCAGCTGATCGATAAGAACGTTTGGACCAACTGAGCCAGTGATGAACTGGTTGTTGATCAGGATTCCTAATGTGCCAACAGTTGAGATTCCCTTTGTTACACGACCCTTACCGAGCGAACCATCTTCATCGGTAACTGAGAAGCCTGTTGGAATTCCGTTCTTATCAAGACCAAAGAATGAAAGTGCAGCGATCTTTGCATTAATCGCTGCTTGCTGAGCCTTCTTAGCAGCAGCTGTTGCTGCGGCCTGTGCCTTAGCGGTTGCTGTTGCCTCTGCAGTTGGCGCCACAGGTGACATTGGTGATGACTCTGTTTCAACCTGGGCAACAACTGGCTGTACTGGACTTTCATTTCCAGTCATTGAGTTAAAGCCAAGGAAAGCTGTAATAACCAGTAGAAGTGAAAGAGCGGCCTTAGAAGATTTCTGGGCTAACTCAATCGACTTCTTATATGTTGTTGAAAGCGCATCAAGTGCGGTTAGGCCACTCTTCTCATCAACGATCCATTCGCCAAGAACGCGAACCATTGACTTGCGAGCGCGAACCAAAATGTGGCGAACATTTGCTGGGCTTGTATTAAGCGCAGATGCGATCTCTTCTGTTGTGCGGCCTTCCATTTCCCACATAACAAGCGCTGTGCGCTGATCTGGGGTGAGGCGAGAAAGTGCTTCGCGGATAATCGCGGCATCTTCTGCTGCAGAGATAGTTGTATCAAGATCGATGTGGTTTTCTGATGCGATCTCGTTGAGACGCTCCTGAGTTGTGTCGGCATCGATTGCAACCAAGTTTGGACGGGCACCGCGAGCGCGGATAACGTTCAACGCAAGGTTGTTTACTGATGTACGTAGGTAGGCAATTGCACGATCAGCTGTGTCTAGGTCGGGGGCAGCAAGCATGAACTTCAAGAATGCTTCCTGGACGACCTCGTTGGCCTCAGCCTCATCGCGGGTGATGCGGCGTGCCTGTGAAACGAGCTGTGTGCGGTGCTCTGTGTAGATCGCGCTTAGCTGAGCGATAGTCCAGTCAGCAGAAGAGCCTTGAGCAGGTGTATCAATAAGAGCGTCTGCGGGATTTGCGCTCAATAGGCGGGCGGCATCGGTCGCTGCAGCTGCTTTCGCCGCTTTCGACTTCAATAGTGCCATTTATGTAACTCCCGCGAGTTTTTCTGAAGGCAACGTCTTGCCCTCTATTAGTTAAGACACCGCTGGGGGCCAAATGTTGTGCCCTTGTGAAAACTTTTTTTAGAAAGTTTTGGCTGCGGTGGTGGATTGAGCGTAGGTGGGGGAATAGCTAGCAGGGCTTTCGCCGATGGGCAGCGAGAAACAAGCCTGCCGGAATCAGATCTCTAGTCTATGGGATAAGCAAGGCTAAAGTTGGTATTGAGGGTTTGAGCATGTCTGTGGGTCAGGCCTGGTAGGGATACCTCCCTTGCGGGGAGTAGATACCTCTTAAATCAGGCTGAGGGTGAGCGCCTTCTTGGCCGCCTCCTTGCGGTCGCTGACCGCCAACGCCTGGTAGATCCGCATGGTTTCGTGGCGGATAGTAGAGACGGAAAAGCCCATTTCAGTGGCTAGCTCGTGGTTGGTCTTACCTTCGACCATGCCGCGCAAGATCGACAGTTGGCGAGCTGAAAGCTGGCCAGCCCCAGAGTCTCGAGAGTCGTTCAAAATCGCCACATGGGAATCGGCATGAGCGCCGCGATTTTGGAAGGACATATACAGCGAGATTGGGACACACAAATCTTCAATCGCCTCTGCGGTTCGAGCCTTATCTGAATCCTTGACTGGATTCTTAAATTCAACAATTAAATATCCTTGAATAACACCGCGATCTCGCAAACAAGAAACATACATATTGTTATTAGGTGTGAATTCACCTTGTGTTGCATTACTAATTAAAACAATGTCTGGTGCATTAATTGAGCGCCATTCAAGACTTGGAACTACTCGGTCGCGATATAGATCTGCATCTGGGTAACCAAATGATCCTAAAACAACGATCGAATCATCACTATTTAAACGCCCAAAACGAATGCCCAGTACTGGTAATTCGCTGAGATATTCAGTTGCGAGCGCACGTGCAATTTCTTCAGTTGATGGGTGAATACTTAACCATTCGATGAACTTTCTAATTTCACACACGAGTAATCACCAACTGTTCATTGAACAGTTCAAAACTTTGATGCACGCGTGTACAACCCTTCTGTCCAAAGGTTGCTTACCGATCCCGCAGCTGTTCGGAGCGCGCAATCATCTTTCGATGATTCGCCGGTGAGCGCCCGAGCCCTGAAAATCAGGGTGTCGGCCACGAGGATTCGTCAGCTGAACTTCTAGGCAGAACGTTAGGTCAGAGAAACGCAATTTTGAAGGGTTTTGAGCGTGGTGACCGGTCAACTTTTGGATGGTCACAGCGATCGCTTGGAGCGGGTGGATAAACGCTCAACGATCTGCGGTTGGAAGATCACATGCTGGTGGATGTGGTTTTCAGGGGCGGCGATCTCAACCACCATTTGTGAGCCCATTGTGTAACCAAGCTGGTACGGGGTCTGAGACACGGTTGTCAGTGGGACCAAGGCCGATTCTGCATAAGAAACGTTGTCATAGCCCAGGAAGGACACCTCATCCGGAACCTTTATCCCCTGTTTGTAAAAGAAGTTCATGATTCCCAAAGCTAAAGAGTCATTGCCAGCAAATACCGCATCCGGCAAACCAGCTTTGATGATCTGTGGTGCCATGTTTTCGCCAGTCAGAAAGTCCAAGGAGGGAGCGCTCATAACAGAGAGTTCAATATCAAACTCCTTTGCCGCTTCTGTAATTCCTACAAAGCGTTGATTGGACTGGTGGTGGTGGGCAGGACCAGAGATCCACAATATCTTTTTGTGTCCAAGGTTTGCTAGGTACTCAAGCCCGATATATCCGCCACGTACTTGATCAATCGATACTGAACATTGATCTACAAGTTCATCTGTTTGGGAGATATATCCAACTCGAACATTTTTTTCGATGAACTTTTCAAAGACTTGGTTGCGCTCGCCGACGGGCGTAAGGATTACACCCTTAAATCCTGCATCCACCATTGCAGACAAAAGATGCAGCTCAATTGCTTCATCCTCACGGCTATACCCAATCAGAACGCGAAGTCCATCTTTTGCAACAGCATCTTCGATTCCTTGTGCCAGCTCTTCATAAAAAGGGTTGTTACTTAATGGAAGAATTAATCCAATTATTTGGCTGTCCTTCGAGGACGATTGCATAATCTCATTGGGAATAAAACCCAACATATCAATCGCGCTGCGAACCCTTAGACGAGTTTCTTCAGATACTTGTTGGGGGCGATTGAGAACGTTAGAAACCGTGCCTATCGAGACATTCGCCTGTTTGGCGACATCCCGAAGGCTTGGTTTATTTGCCATTTCTACTCAACACTTTCTTTTTAAAGTTATTAGGCCGATGACTTTAGTTAATCGTACATCTTAACTAGACTCTATGACTATGCCCAAGCAATCTCCAAAAACTATTCGCCAAGCAGAGGTAACTATTGATTTAGTTGCAAAAACTGCAGGCGTAAGTCGAGCCACTGTTTCTAGAGTTATGAACGGCACCGCAAAGGTTTCGCCAGATCGCGAAAAAGCGGTTAAGAAAGCGATTGCGAAATACAACTTCACGCCAAATGCCACTGCTCGTCGGCTAGCCGGTGGGCGCAGCGGTTTGATCGCTCTTTTGATGGAAGAGTCCAGTGAAGAGTTTTTTCTTAATCCCTTTTGGGGACAGGTCGTTCAGGGTTTTTCATCAGCGATCGCAGATGCGGGATTGCACCCGTTGTTACTAATTCGACCTAAGAGCGGAACCGAGGACTCTCTCTTTTCTACGTTACAGGCTGGCCAAATGGATGGATTAGCGATCTTTAGTTGGCACCGGCCATTGAAAAGTTTTGAAAAAATGTTAGATCCGAAAATGGCAGTTGTATTTGGTGGAGATTTAGGAGGATCTAAAAAGTACCCTTTTGTCGATGTTGATAACGTTAAAGGTGGATACCTAGCGACTAAACATTTGATTGGTTCTGGTTGTAAAAATATTGTGACGATCACAGGTGATTTAAAATTACAATCAGGACGTGATCGACTCGATGGGTATGAAAAAGCAATAACGAGTGCGGGATTAAAACTCAATGATGAATTCATCATTCATGGTGATTACACTCAATCTAAGGCAGAAGAGCTAATCCGTCAGCTATTAAAAAAGAAGATTAAGTTCGATGGAGTTTTTGCTGGTAATGATCTTTCCGCAGTCGGAGTGATTAATGTGCTACTTCAAAACGGTATTTCTGTGCCAGGCAAGGTGAAAGTTGTTGGCTTTGATGATTCCCCTGTGGCTAACAAAAATCAACCATCTATTACAACTATTAGGCAACCAATTAGAGAGCTAGGTGCTCAGGTTGCTGAAAGTTTGCTTGCAATTCTTGATGGGCAAGAGGTGGAAGATAAAATTCTAGATGTTAAATTGATTAAACGTGAATCTTCAACATCTAAAAAGCCGAATTAGCTTCAATTATCTCTTTGTACTTCTTGAAGCTCATCTTGGGTGTCCGTTCAAATGTTTCATAATCAACGTGAACAATTCCAAAACGTTTTGCATACCCTTCGGCCCATTCAAAATTATCAAGAAGCGACCATGCAAAATAACCTTTTACGGGTGCGCCATCAGCAATTGCATTTTGAAGTGATTGGAGATGCGCCTCAAGATATGCAGTGCGCTTAGTATCAAGCACTACTCCATTTATTTTTTCATCTTCATATGATGATCCATTTTCAGTAATTACCAAGTATGGAATTTGTGGCCAATCCTTATGGACTCGTTTTACAAGATTTCCCAAGCCTTCAGGCGTTACCACCCAGCCCATGGCCGTTAGATCTTCAGCTAAATGTGCAGGTGCAGAGCCATCTACACGTTGTGGGAAAGGCATAAATCCACCTTCGATAGCTGGCTTATCATCAGGTCGTGGCGAACGAACAAAGCCATCGCAGTAGTAATTGATTCCAAGAAAATCTGGCGCTGCGATAAGTAGTTGTTCATCACCTGAAAGTAGGACGCGACTGAGCATTTCGCCGTAGCAATCCACGAGATTTTGTGGGTACTTTCCAGTTGTTAATGCATCAATCCACCAACGATTTAGGTTTGAATCATTGAGCGCCGCAAAATCAACAACCTCTTGATCGTTTGGTGATTCATTGTGAATATTGTTCATATTCACAGTCAAGCCAACCGTTGCATTTGGTCGAACCTTTTTGATAGCGCGGGTACCAGCGGCATGAGCTAACGCTGTGTGGTGGCTTGCCGCAACAGCTAAATTAAAATCTCTTTTACCTGGGGCATGCACGCCATTTGAATATCCAAGCCAAGAAACGCACCATGGTTCATTTAATGTAATCCACGTAGAGATCCGATCACCAAAAGCTTCGGCGCAAGCGGTTGCGTAATCTTCAAATGCTTTAACAATCTCGCGATTAGCCCAGCCACCTTTATCTTCAAGCGCCTGAGGTAAATCCCAGTGATACAAAGTCACCATAGGTTCAATATCTGCAGCAATAAGTGCGTCAATCAATCGATTGTAAAAAGCAAAGCCACGTTCTTCGCGAACTGAATCACCATTTGGAAAGAGTCGAGGCCATGCGATTGAGAAGCGGTAAGCGCTTACTCCCAGATCCCTCATAATTGCGATGTCTTCTTCAAAGCGGTTGTAGTGATCACAAGCTTGATCACCAGTATCACCATTTACAACTTTCCCTGGAGTCTTTGAAAAGGTATCCCAAATACTCATTCCGCGGCCATCAACATCAAATGCACCCTCGATTTGATAACTGGCTGTTGCGGTTCCCCATATGAAATCTTCAGGAAAGTGTGAAAGCGGTTTCATAAGGCTATACTAACCTAAATTTCCATATTTGCGGGGGCGAAGATGTCTGATCATGTAACACAGCACCTCTTATGGTCTGAAGAGTTTGGTGACCAGGCGGGTGGCAATCTTTGCGAAGAAACATGGAATTTTGATATCGGCGATGGTGCTTCAGCTGGTTTGGTTGGTTGGGGAAACAATGAACGTGAGTTTTATACAAAGGACTCCGTCGGTATTAATGGCAACTTAATCATCAACGCACAAAGATTGAATGCGGACTCAGGGCTTGTCTGTTATTACGGGCCCGCAGAATGGAAGAGTGGAAAGATTCACACGGCTCGCAAAATTGGCTTCAAGCATGGACGCATTGAAATTTCAGCAAAGATGCCCACCGGTATAGGGACCTGGCCGGCCTTATGGTTACTGGGTGCAAACCTGCTTGAGGGCACTGCTTGGCCACATTGTGGTGAAATCGATATTTTGGAAACTACTGGTGCTCATCCTTTTCAGGTTCAAGGAACAATCCATGGGGATGGTTACTTCGGCGAAAACGGATTAACAAAAATTATTCAGTCCCCCGAAGCACTTGCTCACGATTTTCACACCTACTCAATCAATTGGACCCCTGATGAAATTCAGTGGTTTTTTGATGAGGATTGCTACAACATTATTAGGCGAGAAGATGTTGAATCTCAAGGCAAAGTTTGGCCATTCAATCAAGAGTTCTACCTCATCATTAATCTTGCGATTGGGGGATGGTTCGCAGGTGAGGTTGATCCGGTTCTCGAAAATGCAGAGCTCACTGTTAAGTCAATCAAGTACTACTCACTCGATGGAATCGGTGAATTAATTTTGCACTAATGTTTTATAACTTCGCCTAGGCCATTAATCGTTGAGAATCTAATCCAATCAAAACTCATTGATGAGTTTTGAAGTGCTGGGTCGATTGGGCCGCCTAAATTACCGCCCATGGCTAAGTTCATAACCAAATAGAACTCATGGTCGAAAACCCAATCTTTATCAACTTTCGGTTGACTTCCGAAGAGAACGCCATCTACGTACCAATCTATTTGATCTGGCAACCAGTCAATTGCATAAGTGTGATATTCGTCAGCAAAACCCTTTGGCATTGTGACAGTTGTGCCACGTCCACCAAAGCCACCGGACAAGAGGCCGTGCAAATACCCATAATTTGTGTTCGGCTCTTTTCCAATTAACTCAGTGATATCTATTTCCCCGCACCACGGCCAACGCCGTTCATCAATATCGGCACCGAGCATCCAGAATGCTCCCCAAGTTCCAACACCGACTGGTCCTTTAATACGAGCTTCAATTCTTCCGTATTTAAAACCTAACTTATCTTTCGTTATGTACTTTGAACTTACCCATTCGCATGGCCCTTTGTAATAACAGGTGTATGCAGCTGCACCATCTTTAGTAGCAGTTATTTTCAAAGCACCTTCTTGAGTGATGGTTGCCAAATCAGGGATGTAGTACTGACGTTCTCTATTTCCCCAGCCACCACCAGCTGCCGCTTTACTTCCATCTCCATTTTCCGAGGTCCATATTGCAGAACTAGGTGAGGATCCGGCTGGTAGGTTAAATTCTTCTTGCCACACTTGAACATAATTTCTCTTTATGACCGGAATTTCGATCACTTCGGAATCGGCAATTGCTTCTTTAAATCCCTTTGCTGTGTAACGGGCATTTACGTAAATCTTAAAGCCTTGATCTGCGGTTGCAGGAGCATAGGTAGCAGATTTAGCATTTTGAATATCGATAGGGCCCTTGTACCACTGGTAAAAAACCCTTGCAGATGCTGGAGAAACAGCGCCAGCTTTTACAGTTACCTTACTGCGGCTGTCATCAGTAAATTCAATGGTCGGTTTTAAGTTAACGATCACTTGACCAATAGAGCCAACCACCGAGGTAAGTGTGGTGCTCCCTGCCACAACCCTTAATTGAATGCTTTGATTGCGCTGTTTTACACTGGCTTTAAAGGTACTTTTTGTGGCCCCGCTAATAACCTTGCCGCCAACTAGCCACTGAAACTTCGGATTAGTTAGCGCTGAGATCGATTTTCGATTTACCGAAAGGCTCAACCCTGAGGAATCAGTGTATTCAATCTGTGGCGCGATTGGTGGTGCCGCTTTTGCTGAAAGGGTTGGGGTTAACCCAACAATCAACAGCAAAATCAGAGATGCCAAAACCCCTTTAACTGAATTTTTTGGCATCTCTGATTCCCGTTACTTAACGGTGACTTTGGATGTATATGTCTTGCCATCAATGACGACAGAGACTGTCTTAGCGCCAGCTGAAACCTTTACTGGAACAACCTGCAAAGCAGAGTTAAGCTTTGCGGTTACTTTCTTCGCACCAGTTACAGATACAGTCGCAGACTTTCCAACTGCACCAGCGATTGCTACTGAAAGCACAAACTCCTTACCAGACTTCACATAAGAGGTAGTAATTCCACGGTAGTAATGAAACTCAACACCTTCGGCTATCGCTGGAGTAGTCCCTTCAATTTCAGGAGTCAAGGTCGCATAGGCGCTGCTATTGCTTGGAGCGGCTGATGAAGGTGATGAGGGAGCAGCGTTTGGTTTGGTGTCTGAGTTCTTAACAGTAAATGCGGCATAGCCAAATGCATCGGTGGTTGCCTGCAAAGTTGATTTTCCACCATTCACCTTGAGTGTCACCGCTTTACTAGGCACGGCGCGCCCATCATCACCAGTTACCTTATAAACGACAACAAGATCTCCGCCCAATGGTGCATAGGCTTGCTTAAGATTTTTCGCTGCATTATTTACAGAGTTGGTTGCATCCAATTTTGGTGTTACCAAAGTGATTGTTGGCTTTGTGGCTGCAACTACAATCGGGGCCTTTGGCTTGAAATAGTGGAACTCAGTGATCACAGAGTGATCTGCTGGCTCGCTATTAACCTCTGGTAGCACCTGAGAATGCAATCTATCCAATTTGTCTTCACTAAAGATCGGCTTAGATGTGTATGAATCTGGTTCAGGTTCAGCTGAACTATCTAAATCTAAGTTTTTCATCGCGAATGTAACGTTTCCAAATGCATCGGTTCTGTGAATCACATTTGCCTGATCAAATGGGGGGCGATCTATGCCCTTTGTACGTACGCCGTCAACTTCAACAATCGAGCCAGCCTCGCTATAACCCTTATTTATTCTCAGATTTACTGGTGTGAAAGCCAAAGGCTTGCCACTCTTATCTTTAACGTTATAAGTCAAATTAATTGTTGAACCAACTGGTGCAAATGAAACTTGAAAGACTAGCCCGGTACCAAACCAACCCTTGGCTACCCATCCATCTGCCATCTGCTGATTAGGAACAGCATCCCATGTATTTTTGGCATCTAGGAAAGGTGCCTGAAGAGTAATCACTGCATCTCTAGGTCCTCCTGTTGCTGCTTGCGCGGTGTAAACGGCAATTGGTGATACTGCAAGCAGAAGTGCAAGAACGGCACCAGTTGATTTGCGGGACATAGACATGGTCATGCCTTTCACTCGTGAAGTTGGATTTGAGGTGAACATTAGCCTTTGACAGCTCCATCCATGACGCCGCTAACTAGTCGACGACCGACGAAGATGAAGAGAATCAATAGTGGTGCGGTTGCTAAAAACGCTCCACCCATTTGTAGCGAATAATCCAAGCCATACAAAGGCTTGAGTTGAGTCAGTGCAACCTGAAGAGTGAAACGCTCAGGAGATTGCAAAACAATAGTTGGCCACAAGTAATCGTTCCAAGCCGCTAAGAAGGCAAAGAGGCCTAAAACAAAAGAGCTCTGGCGAATACTTGGAAGAACAATGCTCCAAAAAACACGTGGGACAGAGGCACCATCAATACTTGCCGCTTCAAGTATCTCATTTGGCACTTGGGCATCAATAATTTGGCGCATCCAAAACACACCAAAAGCGGTTACTAGTGCAGGAACGATCAAGGCGTACAAGGTATTCACCAAGTTCAATTTGTTGGCCATGATGAAGAGTGGAACGATTCCTAGTTGGCTTGGCAGCATCATGGTTGCGACGATAAAAAGAATTGAAAATTGACGACCTTTAAAATGAAGTTTTGCAAAGGCAAAACCAGCGATAGCAGAGAAAATAACCTGCGCCACAGCAATAGCGATACCAACGACAAAGGTGTTGGTTAAAGCCTTCGTAAAATACACACCCTCAGCGCTAAGAACTTTACCTGCTACTTCAAGAAAACGAGGTCCAGGGACTAAAGATGGTGGAGTCTTTGAAATCTCCGCATCCGTGTTAGATGAAACGATGAACATCCAATAAAAAGGAAAAATCGACAGAAAAGTAATCAACCCCAACATTAAGTAGTGCAGCTTTGAGGTCTTTTGCCATTTAGGGATATTTCGCTTCATCGGCTTCCCTCTCCCGCAATACGTCGCGTAATCACGAAATTAATCGCTGAAATAATCAAGACAATAAATGTGATGGCAATTCCAATAGCTGCTGCATACCCATACTTGTTATTCAAAAATGCCTGGTTGTACAAGAACAAAGTCAAGGTCAAGAATTGCTTAGTTGAGCCACCTTCAGCGTTTAGCTGCTGAGGCTCGGCAAATACCTGTAGTCCACCAATTGTTCCTACAATTAACACAAAGGTAATTGTGTTTTTCAGTGATGGCAATGTTACATACTTAAATTGCTGCCATTTGGAAGCTCCATCAACTGAGGCCGATTCATATAGCTCATCCGGAATTGCAAGCATCGATGCCAAAAATATAAGAGTGTTGTAACCAACCCAACGCCAGGTGATCATTGTTGCAATTTGAATATGGCTAGGGATCACACCTTCAATAAAATCAATGTTGTCCACACCTGGGATAAGGCTCAAGATTCCATTTATGAGACCGTAATCTCGGCCAAAGAGTTGCTGGAACACAATGGTAATTGCGATGATCGAAGTGATGTTTGGAACCAAAAGAATTGTTCGCCAGAAAGACTTTCCTTTTAATCGCTTATTGCGAAGTATCGCTGCAAGACTGATTGCAATTATTAATTGTGGGAATGTAGAAAGCGCCCAGATGCTAAAAGTATTTCGAATAGCGATCCAGAAATCTGAATCTTGAAGTAAGAATGTAAAGTTATTGATTCCGTTGAACTCGGACTCGCCAAGTGGATCCCACTTGAAGAACGCAATGTAAATTGAGTAAATAACTGGTGCGACACCAAAAACTATAAAGATCAAGAAAAAGGGAGCGATCGCCGGGTAGCCCCAACGTCCATCAAGAGAAGCAACACCAGGAAGTTGCTTCTTCTCCTTCTTTTTCCAAGGGGTAAGGGGCGCTTTCGTGCGCCCCTTACCCTCTTTAAATAATGTCATCGATAAAACTCTTAATTCTTGAAGAGTTTATCGATATCAGAGATCACTAGGGCATATGACTTTTCTGGAGTCATTTTCTTTGAAGCAACGCGGCCTAAACCTGCACCAAATGTTGAATCAATCTTGCGCTGCAACTCACCCTCAAAGATTGGCTTTAGCTTCAAGACACCCTTTGTATAAATCTGGCCAACTGGTGCGTTGCTAAAGAACTCATCCTTGTAATCAAGCAAAGCTGCATCATCGTAAAGTACTGATGTTGATGGGAAGAGACCGTAAGTCTTGAACACCTTTAGTTGCTGCTCTGGAGCTAGGTACCACGTTAAGAAGTCAAACGCTGCTTGCTTATTCTTTGAGTAACTTGGAATAGCTAGCTGCGTTCCACCTTGGTTTCCGCCACCTACTGGTAGATCAGCGATATCCCACTTGCCCTTTGTGTCGGGTGCCTGCTTCTTTATGTAATCAAGCATCCATGCTGGCGCAAGAATTGTTGCCATTGCACCCTTGTTCATACCAATGTTCCAGTCAGATGTGAACTGCCCAAGGCGAGCGCCAATTCCAGAGTTCAAGGCTTTCACCGTTGTATCCCAAGCTTTTTTAATCTGAGGATTCGTCTTATAAACAAGTTTTCCTCGATCTGTCCCATCTGGCTGGTAGTACTTAACGGTTCCTTGATTCATGACAGCTGCATAAATTGAACCTGCATCATCGATGAAACCTTTTCCTGATTTCTTCTCTGCAGGAGTCAACTTTGAAACATACCTCTGACCAGTTTCAATAAACTTGTCCCATGTAGGCCACAACTTTGAAACTGAAGCACGATCTGTGGGTAGACCAGCTTTCTTAAATAAGTCTGTCCGGTAAGCAACCTGCAAACCACCTACATCTGTCGGTATACCAATGACGCTGTCATTAAAGGCCACTCCTTGTTCCCAGCGCCAAGGAAGGTAGTTCTTCTTAATTTCATTTGCAGATAATCCTGCAGCAACGCCAGCCGAGACATTGGTGTCCGATGTCTTTAATTGACGAAGATCTTGGAAGCAATTTGGACGATTACCTGTGCGCCAGTAACCAGAGTATGGTGTTTCAAAGGCAATAATGTCTGCCGGACCGCCAGTTTGACAGGAGAGAATTGTCTTTTGGTGTAACGGGTCAACATCGTTCTTAATAGGAACAATCTTTACTTCAGGGTGCAACTTTTGATATTCGCGTTGCAACCCTGGCTGAATAACCTCACCAAAGGTCCAGATAGTCAGAGTTACTGGATCCGCTGCCTTTGCCGGTGCGGCGATAACACCAACACTCACAGCTACCGCGATCAGTGCTCCTAGAAAACTGTTACGTGTCAACGACTTAATCATGTGTGAACCTTCCCTAAAGAATTCTGACCTTCGGTAAATCTTGCGAATAAACTCCCAGGAAATTTCTACCAAATCTGGGTTTCCATGAAAGCGGTTTCAAGGTACGCTATTTAAGCCTCTATCGCCACACGGCGCAAGGGGAGTTTTATTAATATTGTGTAACAGAGAGGCGAGTCGATGAGATCCAAGTGGTTATCACCAACAAGCGTATTAGTCGCGCTCTCAGTCGGAGTCTCTCTCTTAGTTAATCCTGTAGCTGATGCGGCCCCAAAAAAGCTCAAACTTCTGTGGTCAGATGAGTTCAATGGTAAAAAAGGGGTGCGTCCATCCTCAAAGGTGTGGAGTGCTGAGATTGGTGGAGGTGGCTGGGGGAATTCTGAACGCCAGTACTACACTGACAAGGCAGCCAACGCATCGATGGATGGGGCGGGTCGTCTAGTTATCACGGCCAACAGAATCTCAAATGAATACACCGAACAAGTAGGAACCGTCCCTGGAACTGAGGATATTCTGAACCGTTGTTCAGAGTGTCAATTCACAAGCGCTCGATTAAAGACCGCACGCAAGTTGAGCTTTATGTATGGACGTGTTGAGGCACGCATGAAACTTCCACAAGGTGTTGGAACATGGCCAGCATTCTGGATGCTTGGCGGAGATTTACTTGATGGTGTCCCATGGCCTGAATGCGGTGAGATCGACATCATGGAGTTTCGCGGCGATATTCCAGATCGTTCCACCTCTGCAATCCATGGCCCTACAACACCACAAGGTTCTGGCTTAGGTGCCGCCTTTATGAATTATGCGCCGTTGTCAGATGATTACCACACCTATGCAATTGAGTGGAAAAAGAATTCATTGACCTTCATTGTCGATGGCAGAGTCACCGGCACATACTCATCGGCAGACACTGGATCGCGCGGATGGGTATACAACCAAAAGTTCTTTTTGATATTGAACTTGGCCATGGGCGGCACTTATGCAGGTGAGTACATTGATCCAACCTTGAATCAAGCTGAATTAAAGGTAGATTACATACGTTATTACTCAGTAAATGGCGTGGGTAAGGTATTTAACAACTAAATCAAAGAAAAGAACGAGCCAAGAGAGATCAGGGGCAATTATGAAGATGAAATCAACCGGAACAAAGCTGGTAGCGACACTTGCCACCCTAGTTCTCGCTTTTGCGGGTAGCCTAGTTGCGTCACAAAGTACAATCGCCGCGGGCTTGCCAACTATCAGAGTTGTTTCGCCAGAATTCAATCCTGCTAATGAAACTTTCGCTTCTGATGGGCTCGGTCAGTGGTACGCAGCAGGTGGACGCAGTTATTTCAAGTATGTAGGTGCTGGATCGACTATCACCATTACCTACTTGGTTACTAGCGACGGAACAGCGCCAGCTGCTGATAAGACCATTAACTTCATGGTCAATGCTGCTTATAGCGGCTCAAAGGCGGCATGGGAGGTAAATGGAAAAGCGGTTGGGCCTTCACAAGACTCAGCAACGGGTTATGGATTGCTAGTCACTGGAAAAACAAATGCTGAAGGAAAAGTCTCATTCACAATTAAAAATACTGACACTGCAGCCAATGCAATGCCAATTCCTTCATCTGAGACCCAACCTCGTGCGACTTCTGGGCGCCTCTACGGAAACATGAAGGCGGTAATCGATGGCTTGACCGATATGCAAGAGGTTACTGATCTACTGACCTTTGATATTACAAAGGCACCAGCTGAAACTATCCCAGCTGCTGCAACGCCTACTCCAACTTCAACACCAACTCCAACTGCGACTGCAACGGCCACACCTACCCCTACTCCAACACCAACAGTTGTCGCACCAAAGTTACTGCCATCTATGAGATTGGTTTCACCAGCTTTTGGTCCATCAAACAGCGTTGACACAACTGGAGACATTGCTCAGTACTACTCAGCAAAGACCCGCGCTTTTTATACTTATATCGCTGCGGGAACAACACTTTCACTGAAGTACTTAGTGACCAAGGATGGAATGGCACCTCTTGCAAATACCGAGGTCACACTTCAGATTAATTCCCCATATAGTAATTCAAAGGCCAACTGGCTTTCAGGTAGCACAAAAATTGGTGCTCCTGCCTCCGAAATAGCATCAGGTGCAGATCTAAAGGCAAAGACAAATGCTGCCGGTGAAGTTACCTTCACTATTAAGAACACCGATACAACTGGAACTGAAACAGCGCCTGCGGCTCCAAATGCAGCTGCCCCAAAGGTTCGTTTGTATGGAACCTTCAAGCCGGTTATCCCAGGCTACGGTGACAAAGATGCTGATGTGGATTTAGTTACCTTTGATATCTACGCGGCACCAAAGCCAGTCGTGAAAGCAACAACCATCACCTGCGTTAAAGGTAAAACATTAAAGAAGGTCACTGCGGTAAATCCAAAGTGCCCAACTGGATATAAAAAGAAATAAAACTTATTAGGAAAAATCCCGGTGCCCTGAATAGGTGCCGGGATTTTTTATTGGGTAAAAACTTCGCCGTATCCATTGACTTGGTAGCTTCGAACCCAGTCGATGCTCATTGTTGATGATTGCAAGTTTTGCCATGAACCACTAAAACTTGCATTAACTGCGTTGTTAAGAATCAAGAAGAACTTGCTGTTAAACACCCACAAACCACCCAAGTTCGAAGGAGTTGTTGTCGAGATCAAACGATTATCAACATAATAAGAAATTGAGTTAGGCATCCAAGC
>JBEANK010000009.1:0-15743 GCA_041165485.1 Actinomycetota bacterium
CATGCCGTAATTGTGCTGTAACCTAGCGCCCATGCCAAAGTCGAAATTGCGTAAGAAGGTCCAAGAGCGCCACGCTCACGAAGAGCAGCACCACATCGAGGAAGAATCACCACTTCTCGAGAGCCCTTCATGGCTTGCTCCAGTGATGGTCGCAAATTTCCTGGTTGGTCTCTTCTGGATTGTGATCTTCTATATCAGCGAGACTCGCTATCCAATTCCAGGAATCGGTGCCTGGAACATGATTATCGGATTTAGCTTTATCGCAGTTGGGTTTTCGCTAGCAACTAAGTGGCGATAAAACTTACTCTTTATCCTCTAAATTCTTTCAAGTAGAAGAGCATTGCTAAACATGAGCATGCCAAAAATCCAAAAGGTAACCAGAGCGCTGTGCTAGCCTCATAATTATCAATCAACACTCCAGATAAGAAACTTGATAATGATCCCGTGAGCGGTATGCCCGCTGTGGCTAAGGTAATTGCTTGAGTCATTTGGGATGGCGCTACTGAATCCGTGACAAGTGATAACCCGTTAGGAAGAAGTGGCGCAATACATAATCCTTGCAAAAATAGCGCTAATCCCAACCAATAAAAGTTGTTAATAAATGGAAAACTAAGTGAGATCACTGCCATTCCAACCAAGTACCCGACATATCTTTTTCCATGGGAAATCTTCCAAGATATTGATCCATTCACCAACGCAGAAACTGCACCACCCACTGCCCATATTCCTAACAAAATGCCCGAGATTGACTTTGCGCCTCTTTCATCAGAAAAGGCAACAACGCAAATATTGACGGCACTGAAAGCTCCACCAGCGATAGTCAATGGGATACCGACTGCCTGTAGTTTTCGATTTCGGAAAACAGATTTTAATTTCACTCCAACATGGCGGTGCTGAATCCCAGGATCTGAGTTCCTGTGAGATATCAGCAGAGGTGCACCAACAAGGAGAAAGATGATGCCTAGCCAAAGGCCAGCAGAGGGTGCAATCGCAGCTACAACAGCGGTAGTTATGACGGGACCTAGAATATAAATGAATTCATCGAGGAGGCTTTCAAAGGTGTATGAAGTCGAAAGAACATCCTTTTTATTACTCCCAATCACGTGAGCCCACCGGCGGCGAGTCATCGAACCGATGCTCACAGATGCTGATTCAGCCAAGAAAATAGCTAGAAACCAGCTCCAGACAGGTGCACCGTTTATGACCAGTCCAATAAAGATAATGATTGCGAGGATACGAATGGGGATAGCAGTAGAGAGAATAAGTCTTTGCCCAAAATGGTCAGCAGCTTTGGACCAGAGGGGTGAGGAGATAACGGTTACGAGTGCTGCTACTGCCGTAAGGGAACCCGCTACTGCATATCTTCCATCAACAGATTGGACAAAGAGAATGATCGCCAGAGCGTCCATTGCGATTGGGAGACGAGCCACAAATCCAGCCGATGCAATTCTCTGCGCACCCGGAGTTTTGAAAAGCTCGGAATAAGTTTTAAACAATGACAGAATCGCCCATTTCAAAGGCGTTGTCAGCGAGTGTAATAATCCAGTTCCCTGTCACTTCTTTCCAACTATCATTGAAGTGTTTGAAGACAAGAGGTTCAAGGGCGACCTCAAGTAAGGCGCTCTCGCTCGGTTGAAGGGAGACTTTCGCAAATCCTGCGAGCCGGCGTTCATAGGATTCAACACTTTCTAACTGGGCATAAATTTGTACTATTTGTGATCCCGCTCGATTACCTGTATTTGTAACCCTAACTTTCGCTACCGATTTATCCGCGCTTTCAAGCACCGAGTCAAATGTGGTGTAGGAGAGCCCATGTCCAAATGGAATTAATGGAGTAGCACCAGATTTTTTCCAAGCCCGGTATCCAATAAATCGACCTTCTGAGTAATGGAGTTGGCCGTTGATTGGCGTTGTATTAATTACTGGAAGATCAGACATCTGATTTGCCCAGGTAGTTGTTGTCCGAGCTGCAGGATTTACTTTTCCAAAAATTACATCGGAGAGCGCATTACCCATCTGCTGCCCACCAAAGAAAGTCAAGAGAACTGAATCAACCTTTTCAAACCAAGGCATCTCAACCGGGGAGCCTGAATTAACAACCACAATGGTGCGCTTTGCGACCTTTGCCACTGCGCTCACAAGTAGATCTTGGCCATCAGGTAGCGAGATGTTCTTACGATCATGACCTTCGGATTCAATCTCCGCAGTCGTGCCTACAAATACAATCGCGATATCTGACTTTGCTGCCAGTTCTACCGCATCGGCTAACTCCTCGGCTCGGCTGCGGGACGGTTCCTGGAAGCCGATGTAGAAAGATGCAATTGGTATGGGTAGCGATCCTTGAGGGTACTCCCACTGAATAAGTACTTCCTCTCCTCTCTTTAGGAAGTGTCCAAAAGATCTAGATGGAGGATTAAGAACAAATTCACCTAAGTCATCTGAGTGCATCGGGATAAATCCTTCGTGCACTTGGTCACCGATTGTTATTTTATAATTTCCAACCATACCGACACCAAATTGGTATTCACCTTCAAGACTTGCGGTGAATATACCTGACACTCGGATGAATGAATATTGGAACATCCACGGTTGTGTCGCCCAGTTGAAGAAACCACCATATCTATTCTCACTCATCAAAAGAGTTCCATCTTGAGAAAAAATTTCAGCGAGGCACCCACCTTGACCAGTAGTTGGGTTCTTCAAATAGTTTTTATCAAATTGAATAAGACCTGAATCAGAGTTCAAGCCAAGCGAGTACCTAACCAATGATCCTGCTGGTGCATTTTTGGTGATTCCTTCAAGCGGGGCTACAAACTCCGTTGGATAAACAGTTGCTGATCCGCCTCCTTGTCCGCGGCCAAATCTCGCATGAGCTCCAAGGACGGCGATGGAAATTGGGGACTCGATTGGTAATGTTGAATTTTCATTCTTTGCAAGAACGATTGATTGCGCGCCAATTGCTCTAGCAATTGCTTGCAGTTGTTCGTCACTGAATTGCTTAGACTTTATTGTTTCAGCATCGGCAAATTTTCCGACCCGGAATGCGAGTCGAAGTAACCTCTCGACCTTTGCATTTATTGCGTCTTCTGAAACTTCCCCATTCTTCACTGCTGCGACTAATTTTTCACCCCAGAACCCAAGTGGTCCTGGCATTTCAAGATCATTGCCTTCGTTGCCGGTATCAACGGTTGACTGCACACCAGTCCAATCCGAAATCACGGCGCCATCCCATCCCCATTCATCCTTTAACAAAGCGTTGAGCAGCGGAGAAGCAGCCATTTTTGGGCCATTTACGCGGTTGTACGCTGACATGATTGTCCAAGGATTTGAATCTCGAACCGCAATCTCAAAGGGAAGTGCATAAACCTCGCGAAGCGTCTGGTCATCAAGGATGTTATTGACTGTGTGACGATCTGTCTCTGCATCATTAGCTACAAAATGTTTTAGGCATGCACCAACACCTTGCCCCTGTATACCTCGGACAAATGCCGCTGCTAATTTGCCCGAAAGCACTGAATCTTCTGAGTAAGCCTCAAAATGACGTCCTCCTAGAGGTGATCTATGGAGATTGATTGTTGGTCCAAGCACAACATCCACGTTCTTCCGTCGAGCCTCATATGCCATGACCTCACCAACTTTTTCCATGACTTCTGTATCCCATGTGGAAGCAAGAGCAGTTGCTGACGGAAGTGAAAGTGACGGGCTGCGTTCATCCCATAATTCACCGCGTACACCAGATGGTCCATCGGATACAACCATCTTGCGGAGCCCAATATTTGGAAGCTCGTAGGTAGTCCAAAAATCCTCTCCTGTCAGGAGTTGAACTTTCTCTTCAATAGTCAACTTATTGACGCTTGGTTTGAAGTCCAATTCAAACTCCCTAGTTAAATTGCAACTTTGAAAGTTGCAATTTCAGGGTTGCTCAAAGTCACTTTATATTCGCCGTATCCGACTTCAACCTTGTTAGAGACAGTCTTGCCATTAACTCGGAGAGTTGAATTTGAAGTTAGAGGGAAATCTATTACTGCTTGTGATCCGAATGGGACTCTGATTTTTGCCGATAGCACAGCGTTGTCAAACATCTCCCAAGAAATTCCTGCAACACCATACGGAGTGTTGATTTCAGCGGACGCATAAGTGAAACCTTCACCAGGACGTGGCGCGAAGGTAATGTGGCGATAACCCGGTTTTTTGGATGTAGGGGCAATGCCTGCTACGTTGCGATATACCCAATCAATTACAGCACCGTATGCGTAGTGATTGAAGGAAATCATTGATGCATCTGGTTGTTCTGCAGAGGATGTTGCCATCTCTCCCTTATGAATTGAGCCATCCTCGCGGATTGCATCCCAGCGCTCCCAAATGGTTGTTGCCTTCTGATCAACTTGGTAGAGCCATGAACGTACTTTGCGGCGCATTAGCATTGTGTAGGCAGCGTTAAAGTGACCATTTTTAGAGAGAGCATGCAAGATGAGTGGGGTCCCTAAGAAGCCGGTGGTGATTTTTCCTTCATCTGCAATCACTTTGTCGCTCAAAATCTTTGCAACTGCTGCTTTCTCAGATTCAGGAACGATTCCAAATTCAAGAGCTATTGAGCACCCCGCTGTTGTCTCTTTCGCCTCTTGCCCAAAGTGCTCCCAAATATCTTTCTTGAGGGTCGCTGCGAGTTCCGCAAATTTCTTCTGATGTGCAGCATCGCCCACTAGCGCCTCTGAATCCGCTGCTAACTGAGCCGTATTGGCGAAGAATGCGTTCGCAACGAATTGCGCCTTTACTTTTGAAAGCCAAGGTTGATCAACCGGTGCATCAGGATCACACCAATCTCCAAATTGAAACTCCTCAGGCAGGAACTTCTCACCTTTGCGATGCGCGGACAAACTCTCAACATAGGCGCGAATGCTCTCAATTTGCTGTTTCAAAGTAGCAGTGCTTCCATATGACTCGTATGCAGCCATGGGAACAATCGTTGCCGCATCTGCCCAACCTGCGCGGTCAGTTATAACCCAACCTGCTCCTTCTGCAGGCGATGGTTGTTTCGACAAGATATCTGGGACAACTGCACCAACCCCTCCGACAC
Source organism: Actinomycetota bacterium (assembly GCA_041165485.1). Taxonomy (GTDB): domain Bacteria; phylum Actinomycetota; class Actinomycetes; order Nanopelagicales; family Nanopelagicaceae; genus Planktophila. The sequence continues at coordinate 5,078 of JBEANK010000009.1, forward strand.
GTTTCTGATCAACCCAAAGGTCTGTCAACCAGTTTCGCCAAAAGCTATCGAGCTTATACAAAGTATTTGATGTCATTGCGATTGCTTGCGCATCGCCAGTCCAGCCCAAGCGTTCATCACGCTGTGGACAATCTGTCGGGACCGACACCATGTTGTCAGCAATGGACCACACAACATTCTGGTGAAGACGGTTAAGTCGGACATCGGAAGATGTAAAAGTTCCACGGCGTTCATTTGCGGAGGAAATAGCAACTCCGACTGCTGAAATGAACTTGGCAGGGCCTGTTACTTCAGCAAATTGGAATCCGTGGAATGTGAACTTTGGTTCAAGAACGTGAAGTCCATCGCGATCAAGGGTGAAATGATCTGTTGCTTTTGCTGTGCGGAGTGCCGCTGTGTGCAGATTGGGTCCCGGTTCTAGTACTTCCGCATGACGAATAGTCACTACATCGCCCTTTTTTCCATCAACTGTGAGGCGAACCCAACCAGAAATATTCTGAGAAAAATCCAAAAGAGTGCGGCTTGTATTTTTTGCATCGAGAATTCTTGAGGCGAATTCTTTAATTTTTACCACGCGGGTTGATGTACGCGCGACTAGCGTCTCTTTTGCAAAAGGATAAATTACAGGGGTTGCCCAAGTAGAATCATCAAATCCAACAAGCTGCCAACCTTTCTGGCGCTTTGTGTAGTCGATAGTAGTTCCGTCGTATATATCAGCGAATCGAATCTCCCCAGAAGATACCTTCCAAGAATTATCAGTGACGACAACCTCTGATGTTCCATCTGTGTAAGAAATTTCAAGTTGAGCTAGTAGATGTAAGTTTTTGCCGTAATTGTCGTACATGTTCATAAATCCGAGCTTTCCTCGTGTCCAACCATCTGCGAGTTCAGCGCTTATGCAGTTACTTCCGTCTTGAACAAGTGATGTTACGTCATAGGTGATGTAGGTGCGACGATCATCATACGCAGTCCAACCTGGTGTGAAGAACTCATCTGTTACTGGAACAGCGTTGAGATACAGGGCATGAACACCTTCCGAAGCAGCATATAGGCGTGCTTTAACAACTTTCTTTCCTGCTTGAAATTCTTTTCGCAATATTGGTGATGGTTCTGAATGTGAAGACGAGTCACCAATAGAGTCACCTTTAAAATCAATTCCGGAAGCCAATCCAGTTTCAAATTTTGCATAAGCGCTAAATTCAGTCCAGCCATACTGAGTTGCAACACGGACACGAAGATGGCGAATCTCTCTCGCTCTGCTTATATGGCCAACCGCAACTTGTTCTATTTGTTCGGCGCTGGTTACTACAGGTGATGTAATGACATCTCCCATTTCTCCCACAGAAGAAATTTCATAACCAACCTGTACTGCATCCGGGCGCTCACTAAAAATCTGCCATGTCAGCTGAGGATCCACGATGGGTAGGCCGATTAAGTCCATCGAGAATTGGGTTTGAAGCCCAATAACTCTGGTGCCCTCGTCGCGCTGTGAAGGGGCTGGAAGTGATGCCATGTCGTTTCCTTTCGTTTGTGTGAAAACTAACCCTTAACAGAGCCAGCAGTAAGACCAGCAACGATTTTCTTATTAAAGATAATGAAAACTATGAGTGGTGGAATCGTAATAAGCAAAATGTCAGTAAAAAGTAAGTTGTACTGAGTTAGATATGCGCTCTGGAAATAGAAAAGTGTGAGCTGCACTGTTGCATTGTCATTTCCTGGTAAGAAGTAGAGCGGATTAGTAAAGTCATTAAATACTGCAACTGAAGTTGTAACAACTATTGTCACATTTACGGGCATTAGGAGCGGAAAAATAATTCGTCTATAGAGCGAGAACCCTGTGCATCCATCCATGGCTGCAGCCTCATCAATTTCGCGCGGGATGGACGCGATGAATCCTCGGTAAATGAGAATTGCGAAGGCAGCGCTATATGCTACCTCTATCAAGATGAGGCCTTGCATGGTTTTGAAAAGGTTGAGTTTCTGTAGGACCCAGATCGTAGGAACTACTGCTGGTGGTACGACCAAACCAGCGAGAACCATGATGTTTGCGACATTAGTCAGCTTCCCAGGTCGACGCGCAAAGACAAATGCAGCCATTGAACTGACTACGACAATCAGAATCACAGAGAAGAATGTCAAAATTGTAGAGTTGATGAAGGCTCTAATCACAACACCGTCATCAGTTTTGAGAACTGTCCTGATATTGTCCCAGAGCAAAAACTTCTCACCTAAAGAAAAATTGAATTGGAACGACTCTTTTGCATTCTTGGATGCGGTCACAAAAATCAATATGAATGGTGCAACAAAAATAAAAAGCCCTACTGGAATAGCAACGAAGTCAATCCAATACCTACGTATAAATTTTTTCATGACTGCTTCTCCTTTTTGTTGAAGAACCAGTACACAGGTCCAATAATGATGAGGACAAAGAGAAGAAGAATTACGTTTCCTGCCGTTGCCAGACCATAGAAACCTGCTTGATACTGTTTGTAGTTAATCGATGCGATGACATCAGATAAGAACCCGGGGCCACCGTTGGTCATGGCCCAAATTAAGTCAAACGAACGAAGCCCTCCTATGAAGCTCAAAATAACCACAGCGGCGGTAGCTGGACGAACTAAGGGGAGGGTGATATTTCTGAATTTATCCCAAGCACCGCCACCATCCACTGCTAGGGCTTCATAATATTCTTGAGGAATAGTTGCGAGCCCAGCCATAAAAATGACTGTAGCCATGCCTACGCCTTTCCATACGTCAACCAAGGCAACTGAAAATAGTGGGAGCAGATTTGGATCGGTTAACCAACCAGGACCGTACGTCTCCCACCCAATTGATTTTCCAAAGGCGACAATTGATCTATTAATCGCCCCGTAATTTGGATCTAGAAGAACGCTAAATGTAAATCCAACCCCGATGGTAGATACTAAAACTGGGAAATAAACTACGGAACGCAAAAATCCTTTGGCTCGCAATCGACCAGTAAGCAGAATCGCGAGAGCTAAACCAAAAACTACTTTAAGTCCCGAAGTTACAACTCCATAGATAAGCGTATTCTTAAATCCGATAGACAGCGAAGCCTCTTTAAAATACTGAACAAAATTCTCAAATCCTACAAATTCCCAATCAAACAGGGTCCATCGAGTCATAGAAAAGAAGAACGAAACAAATGTTGGTACCAAAAAGAAAATAAAGAAAATAATTCCTATAGGCACAACAAGTGCATAAGAATACGGGTTCTTAATCTTCTTTTTTGTCACGTTCAGTTTTCACCATTTCCAAATAGGAATTAAATGCGGCTGGTGGGCCACCACGGTGGCCCACCAGCTTTGCATAACATACTTACCAGCCTTTAAGACCTAGCTGCTTTGCTTGCTTGACGACATCTGCATCGTAAGCAGCCGCTGCTTTCTTAGCTGGGGTAATTCCAAGGCCAACCTCAATAAGAATCTTTTCGAGGTTTGGTCCCTTGATTGGTGATACGAACTCCAGTGCCGGAGCAGTTGCGTTCTTATCGAAGTACTTAACGAGATCCTTTACTGCACCAGGGAGTGCGTTAGGGATAGTTGCACCCTTGATGTAATAAGGGCCGCCCGCAAAGCCTTCCACGCTATTCATAACATCGACAGCCTTAGCTGATGTCATCCAGCCAACAAACTTCTTTGCAGCTGCTGCATTTTTGGTATTTGCAGGAATGTAGGTGCCTGATGGAACCCAGACAGTTACGCCATTCACGCTCGCCTTTGAACTTGGTTGAGCAAAGAAACCGACGTCTTCAAGGCTTGCAGGCTGTTGTGCCGCAATCTGAGGAATGGCCCATGTAGCCATTGGGTAGTGAGCACCCTGACCTAGCGCAACTTTATCGAGAGCTTGTGCATATGTTGTTGATGCATAGTCGCGGTTATAGTAGTTGAGCTTCTTGAGTTCTTCAATGTATTCGAAGCCGCGAAGTGCTGCTTTATTCTTTGCATACTTCTCTTTGTTGTTTGTGTAATCAGCCGCGAAATTTGGTGAAGCAGCTTGTACGTTATAGAAATCAGCAAGAACGAACAACTGAGAAGTCCAGGTGTCCTTGTAGGACTGAATTACTGGATCAATTCCAGCAGCCTTAATCTTCTTGTTGTTTGCCATGAACTCGGCCCATGTTGTTGGAACTTTGAGCTTGAGTTTTGCATAAACCTTCTTGTTGTAGAGAATTCCACCACCAACTGCTGTACCAAATGGAATTCCGTAAACCTTCTTGCCTACAGAAACAACTGGGTTGAATGACGAGAGAACATTCTTCATGAATGGCTCATTCGTCAATTCCAGGAGGTTCTTTGATGGCGCAAGCGCCTGGAAAAGTGATCCTGAGTTGTATGTAAATACATCTTCCATTTCACCTGTTGCAAGTTTTGTTTTTACTAGGTTGTCACCATCTGCTCCGCCTGGGCGAAGAACGAGAGTGATCTTTGTGCCAGGGTTTGCTTTTTCATACGCCGCAACCAGTGCCTTTGACACATCTTGCATGCTCTGACCATTATCGATAAGCCAAGTGATTTCTGTATCTGCCGCTTGGGATGGAGCAGCTACTGTTGCTCCAAAGACAAGTGATAGAGGAAGCGCAAGAGCGATTCCGCGCTTAATCATTTTTTTCATTATTCCCCCCGAAGTGAAGATTGGTTGAATCGTTTCAACCTTGTGGCGAAATGTAGTGGGGGGCAATCTCGCAGTCAATGGCTTTTTAATTCGGCTTTATAACATTTTTATCACGTTTGGCGAAAATATTTTCACGTTGTATGGCCCAGAAATTAAACAGTTCAAAAAATTAAGCAGAATACTTATCAATTCTAACGTTTACGAGTCGACGCACGTTCTACGAGTTGTGGTTGGAACTTTATCTGCTGGTGCCTGTGGTCATCGCCATCCTCACATTCGCTGAGGAGTAAATCAGCTGCCGTAACTCCCATCTGATAGGCAGGCTGAGCAATAGATGAGAGTGGAACCGCAGCTGAAGGAGCGAAATTAATGTCGTCATAGCCGAGTAATGAAATTTGATCTGGAATCCGAATTTTGTGGGCCAGCAAAGTGCGCATTACCCCAAGCGCTAGCAGGTCGTTGGCACAGAATATCGCTGTAGGTAGTTTCGCGAGTTCCAGAAATCGCTTAGCTGCTTCCTCCCCACCAGTCGAATTCATCAATGAAACTTCTATTGTTGTAATTGAAGCCTGTGCCACCTTCGCTGCTTTCACCACTCCGGAAGCTCTATCGGCTACCTGAGGAATTGAATTTGGACCACACACCCAAGCAATTTCCTGGTGACCCAAACTTGTCAAATATTCAATCGCAATTTGGCCACCATGCACATCATCCACTGAAACAGAGCACTGATTTTTGCCTTTTATTTCTCTATCGAGCAGAGTTACAGAAATTCCACGTTCGCGCATCAGGTCTAAACGATCTGACTTTACGTCACTCGGTGTTATTAAGACGCCTCTTACCTGTTGTTGAATTAATACATTTACGTATCGATCCTCTTTAAGAGCGGATTCATCAGAATTACACAAGAAAACCGCATAATCGCGTTTATTAGCTGCGTCCTCGACGCCACGAGCAACTTCAGTGAAAAACGGATTTGCCACATCGGGAACAACAAGCCCGAGGGTGCGACTAAATCCCGCTCGTAAGTGTCTAGCGAAACCATTTGGCACAAATCCCAACTCAGCGATCGTTGCCTTTACTCGTGCCAAGGTTGCTGGCGCGACCACTTCAGGACGGTTAAGAACATTTGAAACGGTTCCAACAGAGACTTTCGCTTGTCGTGCGACATCTCTCAGGCTCGCACTCATGAGAGATGAGTCTGCCCATTCAATTGAACCGTGTCAATAAATTTAATCTAATTCATACATTGACTTGAAAAAAGAGGGTTGACTCAGGCTTAAATAACGCCTACCTTCTACCTTCGGTAGTGAATCGTTTCAAATATTTGGACGAGTATTCGGGGCAAGGTGGTGACGATGTCAACGGCGAAGCAGGTCAAGTCTGTACTGAATCATTTGGGGATAGAGACCCCTTCTTGGGCGTATGGGAATTCGGGTACACGCTTTAAAGTTTTTGGTCAGCCAGGCGTTCCTCGCGATCCGTATGAAAAAGTTGCCGATGCGGCACAAGTACACAAGTACACCGGAGCTGCGCCAACTGTTGCACTGCATATTCCATGGGACAAAGTTGCTGATTACAAAGATTTTGCAGCTCACGCGCAAGGCTTAGGAGTAAAGCTAGGCACCGTTAATTCCAACACCTTCCAGGATGACCAATACATTCTTGGTTCTGTGTGTGCACCAAATCCTAAAGTGCGAGCAAACGCAGTTGCTCACCTGCTCGATTGCATCGAGATTATGGATCAAATCAACGTTCAAGATCTCAAACTCTGGTTTGCAGATGGAACAAACTATCCAGGACAGGACAACATCGCTGATCGCCAGAATCGTTTAGCTGAATCACTCGAAAAAGTCTATGCGCGATTAGGGGCAAACCAGCGCATGTTACTTGAATACAAGTTCTTCGAGCCAGCTTTTTACCACACTGATGTTCCTGACTGGGGTACTTCGCTGTTGCATTGCATGGCACTCGGCCCTAAGGCAATGGTTGTTGTTGATACTGGCCACCACGCCCCAGGAACTAACATTGAATTTATAGTGGCTGGTTTACTCCGTGCAAAGCGGCTCGGTGCCTTTGACTTTAACTCTCGCTTTTATGCTGATGATGATCTCATTGTTGGTGCCGCGGACCCATTCCAGCTATTCCGCATCATGCACGAAGTAAATATCAATGGCGGTTTTGATATGGGGACACCAGTTTCATTTGTCCTCGATCAATGCCACAACATTGAAGCCAAGATTCCAGGTCAGATTCGGTCGATTATGAATGTGCAGGAGGCTGTAGCCAAGGCGGTTTTAGTAGATCAAGATGCGCTCAAAAAAGCTCAACTCGCTGGCGATGTGCTTGGTGCGAATGAAATTTTGATGGATGCCTACAACACTGATGTACGTGGCCTACTTCGCGAGTGGCGAAGTGATAAAGGGATTGATCCAGAACCGATGAAGGCGTATGCCGCTAGCGGTTATGCAGCAAAGATTGCTGCTGATCGTGTCGGCGGAAATCAGGCTGGTTGGGGTGCATAGGTGAATGGCCAATAAAACCATCGAAGAACTTCTTGGACGTAGCAACCGACTCGGAAGCAATCCCAAGTTCACCAACTATGCTGGCGGAAATACCTCGGCAAAGGGCGAGGCGAAGGATCCTTCAACCGGAAAAGTTGTCAACGTCCTACATGTGAAAGGTTCTGGAGGAGATTTAGGAACTCTTAAAAAAGAAGGGCTTGCCACCCTTTACCTTGATCGTTTGCGTGCGCTGAAGGATGTGTACCGCGGCATCGAACATGAAGATGAGATGGTTGGACTCTTCGATTACTGCTCATTTGGCCGAGGCGGAGCAGCCCCAAGTATTGATACAGCGATGCACGGACTTGTTGATGCCGCACATGTTGACCACTTACATCCAGACTCAATCATATCCTTTGCTACCGCAGCCGATGGTCCCGCGCTAACAAAAGAATGTTTTGGGGATGAGATTCTTTGGGTTGAGTGGCGTCGACCTGGTTTCCAACTCGGCTTGGACATCTCTCAGCTTGCAAAAGAAAATCCGCAAGCCAAAGGTGCCGTTCTCGGTGGGCATGGCCTTACAACTTGGGCTGAAAGTTCTGCTGAATGCGAAAAGCGCTCTATCGAAGCTATCGAGAAAGCTGAAAAATTCTTGACGGCTAAAGGAAAAAGTAATCCGTTCGGAAACTCTGTAAAAGAGTGGGCACCACTTTCTCCTGAAGCACGGAGAGAAAAAGCAGCTCTTCTAGCACCGGCTCTTCGCGGCATTGCATCTACGGATGCGCCAATGTTAGGAAGCTTCAGTGATGCTGAAGTTGTTCTAGAATTCATTTCACATTCTGAGTTTCCGCGCCTTGCTGCTCTTGGCACTTCATGTCCAGATCACTTCTTGCGAACAAAGATTTCACCGATGGTTCTTGATACACCAGCGGATGCGTCAGTTGAGGTAGTAATTGCTCGTGCTCATGAGCTTCACCAAAAATATCGCGAAACATATTCCACCTATTACAAAAAACATGCGAAGCCTGACAGTCCTGCCATGCGGGGGGCGGACCCACTCATCATCCTGGTTCCTGGGGTTGGAATGTTTAGCTATGGAAAAGATAAGCAAACTTCACGTGTTGCAGGTGAGTTCTACATCAATGCCATCAACGTCATGCGTGGTGCTGAATCTGTCTCTACCTATAAGCCAATCGCAGAATCTGAAAAGTTTAATATTGAGTACTGGGAGCTTGAAGAAGCAAAGCTTCGCCGCATGCCAAAACCAAAGCCTTTGGCTGGTCGAATCGCAATCATCACTGGTGGCGGGTCAGGTATAGGTAAGGCAACTGCCATTCGTCTTGCAGCAGAAGGCGCATGCGTAGTTGTCGCCGATCGTGATTTCGAAGCAGCAAACGCTGTTGCTGCTGAAATCGGTGGAGCTGATAAAGCAATCGCAGTAAAAGTTGATGTGACAGACGAAGAAGCAATCATTGCGACTGTGCATGCCTCATCACTTGCATTTGGTGGTGTCGACCTCGTTGTAAACAATGCGGGCCTCTCACTGAGTAAGCCACTTGTTGATACAACTGTCACTGATTGGGATCTACAGCATGACGTTATGGCGCGTGGGTCGTTTCTCATGTCACGCGAAGTAGCTAAAGCGATGATTGCGCAAAAGATGGGCGGTGATATCGTTTATATTTCTTCTAAAAATTCAATCTTTGCGGGTCCCAACAACATCGCATACGGTGCTACAAAGGCTGATCAGGCGCATCAAGTGCGACTTCTTGCCGCTGAACTCGGGGCACATCAGATTCGCGTTAATGGTGTAAACCCGGATGGCGTTGTCCGCGGTTCAGGAATCTTCTCCTCGGGATGGGGCGCGAATCGTGCTGCTGTTTATGGTGTTGAGGAAGAAAAGCTGGGCGAGTACTACGCACAACGTTCGATTCTGAAGCGTGAAGTATTACCTGAACATATCGCAGCGGCAGTCTTCGTTCTCTGTTCATCTGATCTCGCACTGACTACTGGACTTCATATTCCAGTAGACAGTGGAGTCGCCGCAGCATTCATGCGATAAAGCGCCGTGTTCGAATTTCTAGCGGTTGATCTGGGCGCAACCAGCGGTAGGGTCGCAATAGGGCGGGTCACTAGCGATTCGATCTCACTCAATGTTGTGCACCGATTTCTCCACGAAGTTCATCCTCAAGACAATGGCTCTCTTTTGTGGGATTGGGATTTAATCCTTAATGAGGTTCTCAAAGGTTTGCGAGAAGCGGTAAAGCATTCAGATCCCATCAGCCTGGCTATCGATTCATGGGCGGTCGACTACGGATTCATCAGTCCAACACATCAATATTTGCCACCGATTCATGCTTATCGCGACCCGCGCAATGAAATTGCATTTCAAGAGTTAACGCAAAAAATTGGCAAAGAGCGAATATATTCAACAACTGGGATTCAATTCCTTCCATTTAATACAATCTATCAACTTTGTGCAGCACGTAATCTTCCCGAGTATCAAAAAGCTGCAAAGTTTTTGCTGCTGCCTGATCTTGTTAATTTTCTCTTCACTCAAAAACTTTCAACAGAAGTAACAAATGCATCAAGTACTCAGGCTCTGAATACCCGCACTCGCGAGTGGGACAGAGAACTTATTAATCTCGCAGGAATTCGAGAAGACTTATTTACGGAACTTCATGAACCAGGAACTCTCATAGGGGTGGTTCGCGGATTTGATGTACTCGACGGGATCAATGTCGTGGCAACTGCTTCACACGACACTGCTTCTGCCATTGCAGCTGTGCCATTCGGTGATCGACTCACCGAAGCTTATATTTCTAGTGGGACCTGGTCACTCGTTGGTGTCGAACTTGATTCACCTGTTTTGACACCTGAGGCATTTACAGCAAATGTCACAAACGAACTTGGTGCAGATGGGACTGTTCGAGTACTAAAAAATGTTACTGGGATGTGGATTCTTGAAGAGTGCCGTCGCTCATGGCATTTACAAGGCCGAAATTATGAGATGGCAGAACTCCTACAGCATGCAAGCGAAGCAAGGCAGTTTATGACTTTGATCGATCCAAACGATCCAATCTTTGCGCCCCCTGGTGAAATGCCCCAGCGTATTCACGCATATTGCTTAGAGCGTGGGCAAACCCCCCCTGAAACAGTTGGTGAATATGTCTTCTGTATTCTCAATAGTTTGGCCCATGCATATAAAAAGACCCTCGATGAGATTTCCGCTGTCACGGGACGAACTGTCAATCTCATTCATGTCTTGGGTGGGGGTTCTCAGAATGACCTCCTTAATCAACTCACAGCAGATATCTGCGGCATCACAGTTAAAACGGGCCCCGCAGAGGCTACCCTGTTCGGAAACGTAGCCATTCAAGCTATTTCGGCCGGGGTTGTTGCCGATCTATCTGAAGCACGTGCGCTCATAGGGAAATCCTTTGTTTCAAAGGTATTCCAGCCAGCTTAACGATTACCCTAGCGTTTGTGAACATAGCGCTGGCTGGCATTTCTTATCTCATCACAGC
>JBEANK010000010.1:0-17402 GCA_041165485.1 Actinomycetota bacterium
AGCCTAATAGACTGCCCCCATGGCTAAGAGAGTTCTGCTGGCAGCGCCTCGCGGATATTGCGCAGGGGTAGATCGCGCTGTGATCACCGTTGAAAAAGCGCTCGCTCTCTATGGCGCACCGGTCTATGTTCGCAAGCAGATCGTGCACAACGTTCACGTCGTCACCTCTTTGGAAGCAAAGGGTGCGATCTTTGTTGATGAGACCGATCAGGTTCCAGAGGGCAAGACCGTTGTTTTCTCAGCCCACGGAGTCTCACCGATGGTCCATGAAGAAGCAGCTGCGCGAAACCTCAAGACAATTGATGCAACCTGTCCCTTGGTCACCAAGGTTCACCACGAAGTTCGTCGTTTTGCGACAGAGGATGCAGAGATTTTATTAATCGGTCACCATGGCCATGAAGAGGTTGAGGGAACTGCGGGAGAAGCACCAGACAAGGTCCGCATCGTTGATGGCCTCGAGGGCGCTCGCACCATCGTGCCAACTCCCGGAAAGAATCTGATCTGGTTATCTCAAACAACTTTATCTGTTGATGAAACGATGGAAACCGTTGCGATCCTGAAGGAGCGCTTTCCAGATATCCAAGCACCACCGAGTGATGACATTTGTTATGCAACACAAAACCGCCAAGAAGCGATCAAGGTCATTGCACCACAAGCAGATCTTGTGATCGTTGTGGGTTCCCAAAATTCAAGTAACTCAGTACGTCTTGCTGAGGTTGCCCTTGAGTACGGCGCAAAGGCTTCTCATCTAATTGATTTCGCCGAAGAAATTCAAGATCACTGGTTTACCGGTGTTGAAACCATTGGTGTGACTAGTGGTGCATCGGTTCCAGAGATTTTGGTGAAGGATGTTTTAGCAACCCTTGCCGAACATGGCTTCCGTGATGTTCAAGAGGTCACTGCAGCTGAAGAGTCATTGCTTTTTGCTTTGCCACCTGAGCTTCGTAAAGATATGAAGGCGGCGGGCCAGGCTTAATCTGCTTGTTGCGCAGCTCTTTTCTTGGAAGGCTTTGCCTTCGCCTTTTCATTCAAATAGATATACCAGCCATAGAGCGCTGAAATGATTAAAAATGGCGCCTCTGATGCAAGGGCTGCGATGAAATCAATTCCAACTCGTGATGGTCTAAAGCCATCGAGCAGGATTGTTAAAGCAAGGGCTGAAGCGGCAAAGGCCAATGGGGGAGTTACAACTGAAACATAGGTAGTTCCAGGGCGACCAAAGCGAATAGATGCAAAGGTTGCCGTACAAATAGCGATACCGGTCAAGATTCCAACACCGGTGCGGATTGTCATCTCTACTAAGACAAAGAAACCGATAAAGAGAAATTGCAAAACAACGATCCCCTGCTTCTTTAATCCAGGACCCTGAATCTGCAACTTTTGAACTGTGCTCATCGCTCATCTACCTCTTCTGCATCAATGTAATCATCTGCTGATTCAACTTCGGCGCTCTTTAGATCGCGAACCGCACCAGGGGCTTCAGGATACTCAATCGCCAACTTATCTTTATCCCCTGTGACACCTAAGTTATGAATTCTACGAGCAGGTGCTAAAACAGTCTTTTCCGCTGTTGGCACTAGATCCTCATAAGCCTTAGAGGTGGTTGAGATCGCCTTACCAACTGCGACGATCTTGGTGTGTAACAAGGTGATGTTCTTTAAGAAGGTGTTTGCAACCTTTTGAATCTCATCAGCGTTCTCCGCCAACTTATTGCGGGTAAAGATGTATCCAATGGTGCGCAGCAACGCCATCATCGATGTTGGAGTTGCAACGGTAACGCCGACTTTAAAGGCTTTTTCCAGGAACATGGGATCTAAACGCAAAGCCTCAGAGAGCAAGGTTTCAAAGGGAACAAAGAGAACTACAAAATCAGGTGATCCCTGAGATTTGTGATACCCACGCTTTGCGAGCGCTTCAACATGCTTGAGTAAATCCTTGGTGTGCAGCTGCAGATACTCATCACGTTGTGCCTGATCCTCTGTTCCAAAGGCCTCCAGAAAACGTTCAAAGGGAAACTTGGAATCAATAAATAGTTGCGAACCACCTGGCATGGAAACGGTGATATCTGGAATTCCTGATGAGTCAGAGTCTGTTGTAGAACGTTGCGCGGTGTACTCGTGGCCCTCGCGCAGACCCGCACCTTGAAGAAGTAGCTCTAACTGTGCCTCGCCAAACTTTCCGCGGGTCTGTGAGTTTGAAAGTGCACCAGCAATTTTCTTGGTCTCATCAAAGATTGATTCAGAGGCACGACGCATTTCCAAAATTGTTGTGTTGAGCTTTGCCTCAGCCTCGGTACGGATGCGGTTGGCTTCATTAGATTGTGTACTTAACTTCGCAACAGATTCCTTCAGCGCCATCAACTCAGCATTTAACTTGATTGCAGATTCTGTCTTGGTGCGCTCTGCTTCAAGTTGAGCCTTGTAATCATGGAGCAGGGCTTGATTACCCGCAGAATCCTTGGATTTCAGGGCGGAAAAGAGGTATCCGATCGCAGATCCTGCGATTAGTCCTATTAATAAGGTCACTACATATGCGGGCATGGGCCTATCGTGGCAGGGAGCACCGACAATCCCGCGTAGGCTTACCCCAGTGAGCCTCTCTATCGGAATCGTCGGACTGCCCAATGTAAGTTAGCTGCGATCTTTGGCTCAGAGAAAATTCTTCCAGCTGTGGTCTCCTTCGTTGATATCGCCGGAATCGTAAAGGGTGCATCAGAAGGTGCCGGCCTTGGCAACAAGTTCCTGACAAATATTCGTGACACCGATGCGATCTGTCAGGTCATCCGTGTTTTCAATGATGGCGATGTTGTTCACGTCGATGGTCGAGTCGATCCAGCATCAGATATGGAAACGATCAACACTGAATTAGCGCTCGCAGATTTACAGACAATTGAAAAGGCGATTCCTCGTCTGGAAAAGGAAGCCCGCGTTGCAAAGGAAAAGGCTCCCGTTCTTGAAGCTGTAAAGGCTGCCAATGAATGGTTGCAATCTGGAAAGCCGTTGTCACAAAGTTCAATCGATCGCGAGCTATTAGCTGAACTTCATTTGCTTACCGCAAAACCATTTTTATATGTATTTAATGTTGATGCCGCCGAATTAAATGATCAAGCACTCAAAGATAAGTTGCAGGCACTTGTAACGCCCGCAGAGGCGATCTTCTTAGATGCAAAAACAGAAGCAGAACTTGCAGAGCTCAGCGATGGGGATGCATTGGAATTGTTGCAATCAATTGGTTTGAAAGAACCAGGTCTTGCAACCTTGGCACGTGTTGGTTTCGATACTTTGGGATTGCAGACATATTTAACTGCAGGTCCAAAGGAAGCCCGCGCGTGGACGATTCACAAAGGTGACACCGCACCCATGGCCGCTGGTGTTATTCATACAGATTTCCAAAAGGGATTTATTAAGGCTGAAATCGTCAGCTTTGAAGATCTCATTGCCGCAGGATCTATGGCTGAAGCGAAAGCTAAGGGCAAGGTTCGTATGGAAGGCAAGGAATATGTAATGGCCGATGGAGATGTAGTGGAGTTCCGATTCAATGTCTAAGAAGCAAGCACACCTAGCAGGATTACCTGAAAAGAAGCGCGACAATCTGCGTAACGTAGCGATCATTGCTCACGTTGACCATGGAAAGACAACACTGGTTGATGCCATGTTGTGGCAATCCGGCGCATTCGCAGCACACAAGGTTCAGGGCGAAGGCCAAGACCGCATGATGGATTCAATGGATCTAGAACGCGAAAAGGGAATTACGATCCTTGCCAAGAACACCGCTGTTAAGCGCGGCGACACCATCGTTAACATCATTGATACTCCGGGCCACGCCGACTTCGGTGGCGAGGTAGAGCGCGGACTTGAAATGGTTGATGGCGTTATTTTGTTGGTAGATGCTTCAGAAGGTCCACTGCCTCAGACACGTTTCGTTTTGCGTAAAGCACTTGAAAAGAACCTGCCTGTTATTTTGTTGATCAACAAGGTTGATCGTCCCGATTCACGTATCGCTGAAGTTGTTGATGAAGCGTACGAACTCTTCCTTGATCTTGGAGCAAATGAAGAGCAGATTGAATTCCCAGTTGTATATGCATCAGCTAAAGCTGGTCGTGCATCACTCAAGCGTCCTGCAGATGGTGGAATGCCAGAAGAAGAAAACCTCGATGTTTTGTTTGACACTATCTTCTCTGCAATTCCTGCACCTGTGTATCACGAGGGTGCACCATTGCAAGCACACGTTACAAACCTTGACTCATCTCCATTCTTGGGTCGTCTTGCACTTTGTCGCGTACGCGAAGGTGTTATTAAAAAGGGTCAGAACGTTAGCTGGATTAAAACTGATGGAACTATCGAACGTGTAAAGATTTCAGAG
The DNA here is from genome assembly GCA_041165485.1 of Actinomycetota bacterium. Taxonomy (GTDB): domain Bacteria; phylum Actinomycetota; class Actinomycetes; order Nanopelagicales; family Nanopelagicaceae; genus Planktophila. The sequence continues at coordinate 4,363 of JBEANK010000010.1, forward strand.
CTACTAATTACTGAAGCGCTAGAGCGCGTTCCAGCGTTAGAAGCACACCCTGGAGACATCATTGCGGTAGCTGGTATCGAGACAATCACATTGGGTGAAACCCTTGCTGATTTGGAAAACCCACACCCACTGCCATTGATCATCGTTGATGAGCCATCGATTTCGATGACAATCGGTATCAATACATCTCCTCTAGCGGGCAAGAGCGGAAAACTGCTTACTGCACGCCAGGTTAAGGGCCGTCTTGATGCAGAGCTCGTTGGTAACGTTTCACTGCGCGTTCTCAATACCGATCGCCCAGATACCTGGGAAGTTCAGGGACGTGGAGAGCTACAGCTTGCTGTTCTCGTAGAAATCATGAAGCGCGAAGGATTCGAACTAACTGTTGGTAAGCCACAGGTAGTTATTAAGAAGATTGATGGCAAGGTTCACGAGCCAATGGAGCGTTTAACAATTGATGCACCTGAAGAGTACTTAGGTGTTCTTACTCAGTTGATGGCGCTTCGTAAGGGTCGCATGGAGCAAATGGTTAATCACGGAACCGGTTGGATCCGTCTTGATTACAAGGTTCCATCACGTGGACTTATTGGTTTCCGTACCGAGTTCTTAACTGAAACTCGCGGAACTGGTTTGCTACACCACGTATTTGATGGTTACGAGCCTTGGTACGGCGATATTCGTACTCGTGCAACTGGATCACTTGTTTCAGACCGCATGGGAACAGTGACATCGTATGCACTGTATGGAACACAAGATCGCGGAACTATTTTCGTAGAACCAGGTGACGAAGTTTACGAAGGAATGGTTATTGGCGAGAACTCTCGTTCCGATGACATGGATGTCAACTGTGTTCGCGAAAAGAAGCTAACTAACATGCGTGCTTCAGGTACTGATGAATCAGAGCGTTTGATTCCGCCTAAGAAACTCAACATGGAAGGTGCGCTTGAGTTCTGTCGCGAAGATGAGTGCGTAGAGGTAACACCTGCGGTTGTTCGTATCCGTAAGGTTGTTCTTGATCAGAATGAGCGCGCTCGTGCGGCGTCTCGTGCAAAGAAGGCGAACTTAAACGCTTAATCACTAGTAATTCTCAGGAAAACTCCCGCACAGTTAATTCGGTGCGGGAGTTTTATTTAATCAAATTTCACAATTGTTCCTTGACTCAATTACCCCTCAGGCCTAACCCCTACTATGCAACTAGAAATACTCGATATTCGAATCACTGAGAGAAATGAATAAATGACTAAGAAGTACCGCCTATCAATCGCCCTTGGCACTGCTGCACTTATCTTTGGTGGTGGTCTAATTACCGCCGACACTCTTATCTCTTCGCGAATCGAATCTCGTGTCTATCAACAAATACCTGACGCTGCAGATGTTTCCGTTTCTATCCCACTTCGGAATATTCCGAGCGACCTAACATCAGATTCAATTAAGTTAGCAAATATTAATGTTGGGCGCAGTGATAGTGGAGATGTACTACTGAATCCATCACTCTCGATTGCAGCCCGTAATATTGCGAAGAAGCAGCCAAATATAGTTGGGTCCTTGGAGGTAACAGCGATGATCCCTGCAGCTACGATCACACAGCAAGCCGAATTTGAAGATGCTCAAATTGTGGGTAACACCTTACAAATTGCAGTTGGATCAGGCGGATTGGGTAGAGCATCGTTGGTACCTAAGTTTTCAAAAAATCAGTTGTTCTTTGAACTCAAGAGTGTCTCTCTCTTTGGTAGCGAAATCCCAGCCTCATCTTTACCTACCGATATCCAAGAACAGATCAAGAGTCAGAGTATGAGAGAGCTATCTATTCCGAAGGGAATGAAAGTAAAGTCAGTCTCTTTAAGCAGTAAAGGGCTTGCCTTGAAACTGTATGGAAATAATATTCAATTTGGTAATCTGGGAACAATCTTTAAGGAGAGCAAATGATACTTGATATCAACAGGATACTTCCGAAAAATCCATCGCTCTTTAGTGGGTTTCGCGCAGTCCGAGTTTTTTTAGCTATGTACATGTTTGTAATTGTGGTGCGTAGCAGCATTCACTTCTTTTCATCAGATGGTGGAGCTAATAGCATCGCGGGTGTTGATATCTCAGTTGAAGGTGGAGACAACATTGTTGCAATCTTCCATCAATGGGGCGCGATGCAACTTCTTCTTGTACTTTTGCTTTATGTTCTATTTTTCAAGTACCCGGGATTTACGCCCCTAATTGTTTTGACCCTTGCAATTGACCCAATTTTCCGTTGGATTTCAGGTCAGATCATGCCTGTAACTACAGAAGGAACACCACCAGGTGAAAGTTTAAATGGCGTTTCCTTCTTAGTGCTGATTGTTTTATTTTTTGCATCTTTGCTTGAAAGAGCGCCAAAAAAGTAGAACTCTTTTCTATTGGAGGAATCTGACCTGGACTCGGTATCCATGTCCCGGTACTGAATCGATACTTTTTTGCCCACCAATAATTCCAACCCAAGAATCCATAATTGCACTTCCAACACCGGATTGAACCGTTGCTATATCAACACCAGGGCCATCATCTGCAACAGAAATCTCGGTATCACCCGTTGAGGAAGTTGTTACGGTAACTAAAGTATTACTTGCCGGGCCATGGACAAAAGCGTTGAGTAGCGCCTGTTCAATTATTCGATAAATCCCTAAGAGATGAAGCGAATCCAATCTCTCACTATTTTCATCAACTTGAACCGAGACCTTCATGTGTGATTGGTACTGCATCATCAATGTACTAAGAGCTCCACTTAAGCCGCCTGTTTCAAGGTTTGGTGACAGGGTTTGAATGAGCTCTCTTAAATCTTTGGCTCTAGAGTTTTCTAATCGCGCGATTGCGCGCTCAATTACTTCATTGACCTGAGTCGAGGACTTACCTGAAATCGATTTTAACTCTATGCCAATCACCATGAGATCTGATTGAACACGATCATGAAGAAAACGTGCGGTTTGGCGTCGAACAGCCTCATTCAGGTTGACTAGCTCTTCGCGATCAGCTTTGAGTTGCTCCACCAATTCATTTGCTTGTTCTAAGCGATTAGTGATGCTGCGTTCGGCGCGATGTAATAGCGAGAGGGCAAAAAGGCCGAAAATTATGGATCCCGAGAACACACCCAGGGAAAGAGTTGAGGCAGGGGGTAACTTAAAATCAAAACGATCTATTAAGAAAGGCCTCAAGACTGGGTAGTAAAAAAATTGAAACGATTGGGCAAATGCAACCTCTAACAAGTAGGCAATGAGGCTTTTGCCGCTCCAAAACCGGTACTTTCCAAAGAGGTAGGTCAAACCAGCAAAAAATAATGCCGGTGGCAGAGAGACGATTAAAGTGAAGACAATTGCTTTATACCTGTTTAATCCAAGTGGCTCTTCAAAAATCAAAGCTGCAAAACGGGTGATTTGCAAAGAGTAAAAAAAGAGAAAGATAAGATAAGGGTTATAAGGATATGGACCAATTAAGGAGAGAAGAGCCTTTAACTTTTGAGACATTAGCTCATCCTCATTATTTCCATGTACTTAAGCACCGCAGCAGTCTTTAGATCATCACTCGGCAGAGCGTCAGGTAGCAGGATTGCGTAAGAACGTGAGAGCTCCTTACGTACATATGAATAACTTAGGTCCAATTGCACCGCGATATCTTGTGCACTTTTGCCCTGCGCACTTAGGGACATGATTGAGCGTTGGCGAGGGGACAATTGGAAGTAAATAGAGGATTCGACTTCATTACCTGCAATCGCACCTGCAGAAACACTCTCCCAATTGCCTTTGCCAGATGATGTCAATTTAATTATGTTTACATAATCCTCAAGGTTCATTTCAGCGGATTTATCAAAAAATGACCAACCGCTTCGCATCGACTTCGGTACCCGACTTACCATCTGGGAAACTGAGTATTGAGAGTAAATGACAATTCCGATGTATTCATGAATATTTCGAAGTGCGATGCCGAGCTCAATTCCATTCAAACCATTTTGGTCTAGTGCAAAATCGATCAAGGCTACATCTGCTTTGCGAACCAAAGTTCTATTCAATGCTTCATCTGAGTTTGAGAATGAACCGATGACATCAATCTCTTTTGATTGAGACAGCATGCCACCAAGAATTCGACGCAAGGCAGCGTCATTTTCTACGTAAAGTAGTCGGGTTGCTCGCATATCTGATTTTCTCATGCCGCGGACAAAGTTCACCGAGTTTTTGTCACATCTGTTCCTAGAATTATTAAGTTTATATCCATTTATCTTCGTTGTATTTCTTATCCTTACGCTTGAACTATGGCAACAGCTTTGCGGACACAACTTTTTCGAATTAAGGATTTTATATTTCGGCTGACTATCATCACCTTAGTTTTGCAATTCATGCCATTTCATTTTGAAGTTTCTGAGGCAACTTCAGGATCTGTCTGGATACAAAATCTAGGTACAACTAAAGCTCAAATTGGAAATTACTTGACATTTTCTCCTGGTATTGAGGTGCGTCAAAAGGCTTTCAATTTTGAAATCATTTTCACCCCCTATGGAAATGCGACAAATTTTAAAGGTGGAGGCTTGCTAGGCAGTAGTGATTGGGACGCTGGCTCCCAGGCCTTAACGTTTGTGACTGATAAAAAGGTGGCCTTAGCAGATGGGTTCGCTACTACTGAATTGACTTTTGCCCAAGGATTGCAGTTCGGCCAGCAAAATCATTTTGCTTTCGAATGTAATGAAGCTGCAGTTTGCGCTGCTTTTTTGAACGGCGTCCGAAATACAGAAGGAGCAAGTCGCTTTAATGGTCAAAAAGCAAATATTGATCGCCCCCTACGAGGTTTAATGGATCAGATTGGTGGCACATCTAATCAGACCGCGTGGAGCCAGGTAACTCCAGCTGACCCACGGCTCAACTGGGCCGAGGGCGTAAAGATATTCGCTGCAAGAATAGTGACAGTTAATTGGCTCAATAATGGTAGCGGCGCAACGGCGCTGTATGCCACATCTGGCGGCCTTACGAATCCATTTCCTCAATACATAAATGGTGCAAGTGCAAATAGCCCATCAGTTCTCACTTCTCTTAGTGATGTCAGTGGAACTCAATTTTTGATGAGCGTCGGTAGCGGTGGGATTACCGATTCTAAATCTGCTGGGAGAACCTTCACGCTTGGCCAATCAACGACTGGGAATGTAACAGTCCAGCTACCACTTACCGCTCAAACAGTTTCATTTACCTCATCTGCCCCTTCGAACTTGGCTGTTGGAAGTACCTATACACCAACTACTTCATCAACATCAGGCCTCACACCAGTGGTTTCTGTTGACTCTTCTTCTTCCGCGATATGTAGTGTTTCGGCTGGAGTTGTATCGGCTATTGGGGTAGGTACTTGTACGTTAAATTTGAACCAAGCAGGTGATTCCACTCATGCGTCCGCACCTCAGGTGCAACAATCTTTCACCACTCGCGCGGCTATAGCCATTTCTGGGGCGACTATAAGTGGTACAACAAATTTCGGACAAGTGTTAACAGCGAATGCAGCCACTGTGACTAACGCATCAAGTTACACCACAAGCTATCAATGGCGCCGGGATGGTACAGCTATCTCTGGTGCAATTAACTCGACTTACACTTTAACTTCAGCGGATGTTGGAACTGCTATTTCAGTCATAATCACCGTGTCAGATGGAAGCACTTCGGCCTCTGCCACTAGTACTGCTACACCTACTGTAGGAAAAGCTACGCCTACTTTTTCGTCTTGGAGCAATGTTCCAAAGGTTTACGGGGATTCCCCATTCCCGGTGACAGCACCCACTGTGACAGGATCTCTAGCGGGTTCATTTACATACTCTTCTGCAAATACAGCTGTCATTAGTGTTTCGGGATCTACCTTAAGTGTTGTGGGCGCAGGAACCTCAGTTATTACAGCAACTTTCACACCAACAGAGTCAACCAATTACAACAGTGCAACGACCACGATGACCGTCACGGTTAGCAGACCAACATTAAGCGTTACTGCTTCATCACACACCGTTGCTTATGGTGGTGCTATTCCAACAATCACTCCAACTATTTCAGGATACGTTAACGGGGAAGATGCAAGCGTTGTAACGGGATTGAGTTGCTCAACCACTTACACCACAACAACAGCAGTTGGCACAACAGGTTCAAGTTGTACTGGTGCAACTGCAAGTAATTACTTATTCACCTACACATCTGGAGTTATTACTATTACTGAAAGTGGGCAGATAACTCCGCTTGCAATCTCTTCTACTTCGGTGACTTATGGTTCGGCACTTTCCTTGACCACGTCGGGGGGAAGCGGCTCTGGTGCAACCTCATTTCGTGTTGACTCTGGCCCGTGCACAGTTTCACTATCAACTCTTACGCCGACCGCGGCTGGCACGTGTATGGTCACAGCTACTAAAGCTGCAGATGGAAACTATTTGGCAGCCTCATCTGCTTCTACTGCCATCACGGTTAATCCAAAGGGTCTAACTGTTTCGGGGCTTACTGGCGTAAATAAAGAGTATGACGGCACGCGTGCGGGCGCTGCCATGGGCACTCCTACCTTGGTAGGCGTTGTTGGCTCGGACAATGTTTTGTTAGGTGGAACGCCAACATTCACATTTGCAACCGCCAACGCAGGCGATCGAGTCTCTTTGGTGGCATCTGGTTACACGCTATCTGAGTCCTCTGCCTCTAACTACACATTAACCCAGCCAACACTTACTGCAAACATCACCCAAAAAGCTGCACGAGTAGCGGCAAATAATGTGACGATTGCTTTTGGTGGAACAATCACAAGCGGGGTTACAGCTTCAGGATTGATTTCGCCCGATGCGGTTGGATCAGCCTCTTACACATACACCGGGACCGGTACCTCAACTCCTCCAACAGCCGTGGGTACATACACAGTTACGCCATCCAGTGCGGTTTTTAGTAGGGGATTGAGTGGAAATTACTCAATCACTTATGACACAGCAACGGTAACAATCCTGGCTAAGTACACAATTACCTACAACGCAAATGGTGGCTTCTTAACATCAAATTCAACGGCGACGACCGTTGATTATGTTGTTGGAGATCCGGCTTTGACTTTACCAACGCCGACTCGTGCGAATTACACATTTATAGGCTGGTACACACTTCAAACAAATGGCGTGCAGGTAACTGGTGCATACACACCAACTGCGAACGTCACATTGTGGGCACGGTGGATTCAAAACTCGTTATACGGCATGGGAACTAATACAAAGGTCCTTACGATCACAACCTTGTCAGGCGTTGGAAACACCTATTCTGCAAATGCCGGTGGTGGAACGATTGCTATCGAATATCTTGCTGATGCTTTGCCAGCCGGTACGGTCATAGATGCCTATGTACTTTCGGATACATCGACTGCGACATCAATTATTGGATCTGGCAATGACTATGTAATGTCACTTGTTCTGGCATGGGTTGCAACGGATGGAACAGTTCCAACTACGGCAACTGGAAAAGCAATCTCGATGACTATCACTAATAGTTCAATAAAGCGGGGTGCAAAGATTTACTCTGTGATTGGTAACTCCCACACACTCTTGGGAACTGCAACTGCCGATGGAAGTGCCACGATTTTAATAACAGATGATCCACAAATAATTATCGCCATTACTAAACCTGATGCTCCAACTGGCGTATCGGCCACTTCTGGGGGCAACGCGTCAACAACTGTCAGCTGGACTGCTCCATCAGATGGTGGATCTCCAATTACTTCATACACAGCCACTTCAAATGCAGGTCAGACATGTACCAGCGCCACTACATCTTGTTCTGTTACAGGTCTGACAAACGGGACTCCTTATACATTTACTGTCACTGCCACTAACTCAATCGGTACGAGCGATCCAAGTTCTGCTTCGAGTCCAATTACACCTGCTGCCCCTGTTGCAACGCCTCCAAGTTCCGGTGGAGGCGGTGGAGGCTCGACCTACGTACAACCAGCACCTGAACCAACACCAACTATTGACCCGGCCATTGCAGCAGCCGCTGCGGCGGCTGCTGCAGCAAAGGCGCTTGCCGATGCAAAGGCTGCTGAAGAAAAGGCTGCCGCCGAGGCAAAGGCACTTGCTGAAAAGAAAGCTGCAGAGGAGGCAGAACTTCTTGCACAGATTAAAGCTTTGCAAGACAAGGCAGATGCTGATGCTTTAGCTGCTGCTCAGAAACTTCAGGAGGAGTTAGCCGCAGCCCAGTTGAAGGCAGAGGAAGAGCAAAAAGCTTTGGCTGCATTCAAACTTGCCGAAGAGCAGAGAATTGCGGCAGAGAGAGCAGCAGCTGCAAAGAAGATCACAACTGTGTATTCAACATCGGCGGCTTTCAAACTCAACGCCACTTACACAAAGCGTCTTTCCACTTACACAAAGAAGATTGCTGCTGGAAGCCAAGTTACATGTATTGGATATGCGAAGAGTTCAAAGACTGTTTCATATGCAAAGGCAAAGACAGTCGCTGCAAATCAAGCTAAAGCGCTTTGTACATCGATGAAGAAGATCAATCCAACTTTGGTGACAAAGAGCATTGTTTATCCTGCAAGCAAGGCACCTGTGACAACAGTGAACAAGAAGTGGATTCCAGTTAGCTATCGCGTTGAAACGGCGGTTAACTAGCGCCACAGGCTTAATGAGGCCGATTTGTCGGCCCATTCGGGCAAGATGCTCACTGTGAGTAAGCAGCCCTTCAGCCTTGTACGACAGGTACTTCAGGCTGCCCCGCTTGCCCTGGATGCTGAGCAGTTGGTGGTTGTTGCACACCGTGGTTCACCGATTGTTGTTCAAGGTGGACCTGGAACTGGAAAGACAACTGTTTTAGTTGAAGCTGCACTTGCTCGAATTCAAGAGGGACAAAACCCCGATTCAATTTTGCTGCTGACCTACGGACGTGAGCGAGCATCAGAGTTACGAGATGCGATTGCGCTGCGTACTACCAAGACAATGTTTGAACCATTGGCTCGAACTTTTCACTCTCTAGCCTTTTCAATCTTGAAGATGAAGGCAAAGGCAGATCCCGATCCGATTTTGCTCAGCGGCCCTGAACAGGAAAGTTACATCCGCGAATTACTCAAGGGCGACATCGAAGATGGTTTCAAAGAGTGGCCCGAAGATTTACATAAGGCGTTGACTACAAATGGTTTTGCCCGCGAACTGCGCGATTTGATTTTGCGTGCATCAGAGCGTGGCATTAATGCGGATGAATTAGCTTTACTTGGCAAACAAGAGGGAGAAAAGTATTGGGAGGCAGCTGCTGCTTTCTGGAAGAGATATACCAACTCCATGATCATGCGCGAGTTCAGTGCACAGGATGCAAAGTTACGTATTGATCCATCTGAATTAGTATCGCGTGCATCAATTCATTTGCGTAACAACCCTGATTTATTGGATCAATTACGAAATAGATTCACAACGATCATGGTGGATGAGTTTCAAGAAAGCGATCCAGCTCAGCGAGAACTCTTGGCTTTGCTTGCAGGCAACGATGTAATCATCTGCGCCGATGCAGATAGTGCTGTCGGACGTTTCCGCGGCGCAGATCCTGATGGACTAGCTGCAGCGTTAGATCCATATCGTGCAAAGGAAGTTGTACTTTCTCGTGTGTATCGCAGCGCACCAGAGATCTTTGAAGTTGGACACGAATATGTTCAAGGTTTCCGTGGTTCACCTGTAACCCGAAAGCGCTCATGTGCCTCTGAAAAGGGCGGTTTTGTTGGGGTTCATCGCTTTAGAAGTGGGGCAGAGGAAGCAGCATTTATCGCTCACCAGTTCCGCAGTGCGCACCTGCGCCAAGGAGTTTCTTACAGCGATATGGCGGTGATCCTGCGCTCTCCAGGAGTTCAAGCAGCTGCGTTGCGTCGTGCATTTTCACAAGTGGGAATTCCAGTTGCATCTGAGCTTCAAGCGCTAGCTGGCAACCCTGCAGTTGCTCCTTTCTTATTGTTGGCACGTGTTGCAATCGGTGCTCAGCCGTTGAACTTGGATACCGCCGAGCGCTTGTTAATGAGCGAATTTGGTGGAGCAGATTCAATCTCATTACGTCGTATCCGCCGAGCGATGATTACCGCTCGCCCCGATGGAGATGAGCGTTCAGGTACACAATTGTTGTTAGATGCAATCAATGATGGCGAATTGTTTATTGAAGGCGCTGACAGCGTTCTTCGAGTTCATGCATTACTAAAGGGTGCAAAGGCGATTGCTCGCAACAAGACTGCCTTAGCTGATGACCTGTTGTGGTTTATTTGGGATAACGCGGTAACAAGTGATGGACAGAAATTATCTGTTGCCTGGCGCAATCAAGCGTTGCGACCAGGTGTTCGTGGAGCTGCGGCAGATCGTGATCTTGATGCGATGATGCAGTTGTTTGAATCTGCTCAACGTTTCTCGGAGCGTTTTCCTTTGTCAGGACCAGCTGCCTTTATTAACGAGATCGCAACGGAAGACATTGCTGGCGATGTCATTACCGCCAAAGGTGTTCGACCAGATTTCGTCGAGATCCTTACCGTGCACAGCGCCAAGGGTCGCCAATGGCAGGTTGTTGCAATCGCAGGTCTGCAAGAGGGTACCTGGCCAAACCTGAAGCAGCGTTCATCCTTGTTAGGTGCCGAGCGTTTAGTAGAACGAAAGCGCAACCCAGATATTCCTCGAGATCAACTAGATGTGATCGCTGCAAATGGGTTGATGCAGGATGAGCAACGTTTGTTCCATGTGGCGCTAACCCGTGCCCAGCAATCACTTTTCGTTACCGCGGTTCAGCGCGAGGATGAAGAGCCATCACAGTTCTTTGAAGCGATTGAAGTTATGGTCAATAAGAGCGATGAGGATGACCATGTACTTACTGATGTACCTCGTCCAATTACAGCGCCTGCTTTAGTCGCCGAGCTTCGTGCACAACTCGCTGGACCGAAAGCGAAAGAGGCTGCTGCGCTATTGAAGGCGATGAGCACCGAAGGTATTTACCTTGCAAACCCTGACAGTTGGATTGGTTCTGTTCCACTAAGTACCGATGCACCTGTTATTGATCCTGACAAAGAGGTTATTGTTTCTCCATCTGGTGCAGAAAGCTTTGTTGAATGTGGAGTCAAATGGTTCCTGCAAAACAATGGTGGATCAGATGGCGATAGCACCGCACAGGTTTTGGGTTCTGCGATTCACGCCTTTGCGGCAAAGATGGTGCAAGAGCCAGGCACAACTCGTGAGCAGTTAATTGAGAATCTACAAAGTTCATGGAAGTTGATTGATCCAGATAGTGGTTGGGTCAGTGCATCACATCTTGAATCTGCGGTCACGATGTTGGAAAAGTTTGTTGAGTATCACAAGGAGACAAAGCGCGAGGTTAAAGGGGCCGAACTTCGCTTTGATGTGAAGCTGGGCCGTGCGCGCATTATTGGAACCGTTGACCGTCTTGAAGTAGAAGCAGATGGTTCACTGTTCATCATTGACTTCAAAACCGGCAACACCGCAATTAGCAAAGAAGAAGCCAAGAAGAATCTGCAGCTTGCTAGTTATCAGTTGGGTGTCCATGAGGGTGGATTTACCGATGGAAACAAGAGTGCAGGCGCGGAACTTGTGTACCTTGGAACAAGTAGCGCAGGTGCATCAATTCGCCAGCAGTACGCAATTGATCTGGAAGAGACTAAGCAAACAATTGAAACCATTGGCGAAGGCATGGGAGCCGCAACCTTCTTTGCCACCGTTAATAAGCGCTGTAAAGGCTGCCCCGTAAGGAAATCCTGCCCAGTTCAAAGTGATGGTCGGGCGGTGATTGAGTAATGACACCTGAATCAATCCAACCTAAATACACACCCGAAGAGATCATCGCCAAGCTGCAGGCGCATCCAAAGTTTGGTTCTCAGATCAAGCCGATTACTAATCATCAATCAGCAATTATTAGCAGTGGTTTAGAACCTGCAGTTGTTATTGCAGGTGCCGGCTCTGGCAAGACGGAAACCATGAGCAACCGTGTTCTGTATTTAGTTGCCAACGGCTTTGCTACACCTGATCAAATCTTGGGTCTTACTTTTACCCGCAAAGCTGCTGGTGAACTATCAGTTCGTATCCGCAAGCGTTTGCGTCAATTGTCGCAATTACCAGAGTTCAAACACATCACATCAACAAGCACCGCAGTGACGACTTATCACTCTTATGCCGGCAAGTTGCTCAGCGAACATGCAATCCGTTACGGAATCGATGCCGATGCTGAACCGTTGGGAGAAGCTGCTATTTGGCAGATTGCATCTGATGTCGTGCGCAACTGGTCTGATGATTCTTATCGCAATGACAGCGCGGTTAGCACCGTCATTAAGGATTTGCTCGGACTTTCTAAGTTGATGTTGGAGCACCAAGTTAAAGCATCTGACATCGAAGCGATCGGCAATGAGATGTTGAATAAATTGCAGCTGCTTGCTGGAAGCACCAATGAAGATACCCGCGCAGTTGCTCGTGCGATGCGTCAACGCAATTCATTACTGCCGATGGTTGAAGCCTTTATGGAGCGTCGTAAAGCGGCTGGTGAACTTTCATTTGATGATCAGATGTCACTTGCGGCAGATATTGCGCAAAACTTTGAGGATGTCGGCACATTAGAGCGTGGCAAGTACAAGGTTGTTTTGCTTGATGAGTATCAAGATACTTCTCAATCACAGGTGCGCATGTTGTCTGCTTTGTATGGCAACTTTGTCTCTGAGACCGGCCACCCAGTTATGGCTGTGGGAGACCCGTCGCAGGCTATTTATACCTGGCGTGGAGCATCCGCCGGCACGATGGCCTCCTTCCATAAGTACTTTCCAAAGGCAGCTGGCCAAACCGGAATTGAACAGTTCTCTCTTCCAACAACCTTCCGTAATGACAAAATCATCTTGGCTGCAGCAAACACTATTAGCGCTGAGATCAAAGCTGCAGGTGGTCAACAAGTTGTTGAACTTGAAGCCCGTGATGGAGCCGGAGAGGGAGAACTTGCTTACGGTATTTACGAAACTGTTGAAACAGAGTCACAAGCGATCGCTGAGTACTTCAAGGGGTTATGGAATCCTGCAGAAGGTAAATCCTTTGC
>JBEANK010000011.1:0-14813 GCA_041165485.1 Actinomycetota bacterium
TGGAAGGGATGCGAGGACCTTTGACATGTCCTAAGTCTAACGGATGTTGAGAGTCGAAAGTTTCTTCTCTAAGGCGGGCTTAACACCCCATTGAGCGGTAATTTCACAGTATCTATCAATATCTATCTGCTCTGGCTTTGCATCTGTCTTCACTGCGCGAATCATCAAATTGCGAGGTGTGTGTTCTCCCCCAATAAATTCAATAACGTCAACACGATATCCGACGAGTCGTAACAGCTGTGCTCTTAAAGAATCAGTTAGAAGATCACCTAAACGTTCCTTCATTAATCCAAACTTTGTAATTGCTCCCCATGGTTCTGGTGCTGCATCGATCTGCTTTTGAATATCATGGTGGCAACAAGGGGCAATGAGAAGAAGTTTTGATCCTCCATTAACCGCCCAGGCAATCGCATCATCTGTAGCGGTATCACAGGCGTGTAATGCGATGGCGATATCTGCCGTCTCTGCAGTGGTTTTTGAAATCTCTTCAGCTTTAAAATTAATAGTCTTTGTGATTCCCAGTTTCTCAGCGATCTTATTGTTGCGATCTCTAGAATCTGGTCGGACATCAATACCTGTGACAACAACTGGAATTCCAGAGTTAATCAAGAATTGATGCGCGGCAAAAGTTAAATAGGCATGTCCGCAACCAAGATCTGTAATGCGTAATGGGTTCTCCTTTGTTGGCTTATGAATCTGCCCCGCCTCAATTGCAGCATTTAATGCTGGCGAAAGTAAACGCAAAAACTCTTCTACTTGTTTGTACTTATCTTGACGAGAAGGCTTAATAACTCCCTTTGCATCTGCGATTCCGACTTCGCGCAAGAATGGATCTTTGGAATCTAGCAATCTTTCCTTTTTCAGGTCGTGCGAAAGATTTTGCTTTGATTGGCGCTTTTCAGTGTGCACTTGAGCATCCCCGCTCTTAGTCACCCTTATCGAATAAGCCTCGTCCGTGCTCTCCACCATAATATTTGCATATCCACTGTTAAGGAGCTGATCAACTTCAACCATAGATGGCAAGAGATTTTTTGTAGTTGTGGCGCGTCCATCGTTTTGCATTAATTGCAGATGCAAAACCCCTTTGATTTCAACTAGTCGAATATCGATGCGTTCGAAATCTACGGTCATGTTTCGTCTACGTCCTGATAAAACAGCACGAACAAAAGAGTCTGTATTTAGGATCTTTGAGGCAGCCTCTGTGAAAGCTTCTTCGCGAGTAATTGGCATTGAATCAGCGAGGTGAAATAACCGCTGTGCCCTTTTCATGATCAAGGATAGTTAAGGTGTGATTTGGCAATGATTTTGCAAAATCCTCAGCTAACTTTCGTTCCCCATCTCGCTTGACATCATCAATAATAATTACAGCCTTTGCTGACAACTTATCCTTGAACTCTTTGAGCGCAGGGTATCTAGCCTCTGGGTTTTTGGATCCTGGTGGACCGTCCACAATTAGCACATCAATCTTCTTTAAATCCTTAATCATTGAAACGTCATACCATTCAGAGCCATTTGCATATGGTCGCAAGGGGGCTATACGAATTTCAGCTCCACGAACTTTGTGCTCTTTCAGAAGGTCACGAGTCTTGCCACCAAACTCTTCTGAGTTATCGATGCTGATAACTTTGCGTGCGCCTGATTTAGCGGTCACTAATGTCGATACGCCTGATCCAAGTTCCACAACAAGTGATGGCCGATGCTTCTTGACTGTTTCGGAAATAAGGAGCAAGAGATCAGGTGATGCTGCCCAACTGCGCGTTGGAGGGATTGCTGCTTTAAATTGCAGCAGATTAGTTAACTGAATAAATGCTTCGGTCTGGCGATAAGCAGCCATCGAAAGTTTCTTCCCATCGACAGCTGCTTTATTTACCTCTCTCAATAGCTGTTCACTCTTCTTCGAGACTTTGCCATGCAACACTCGCAGGGAGCGAATGCAGTAAAGAGTTCCAAGGAAAATTAGGAAAAGCATGAGCGAATTGAGAATTTCCATACTTTTAGTGTATCGGCAGGAATAAACGTTATAAAAGAGAAATACGAGAGGGGTAATTTCATCTTTTTTACATTGTCTAGGGGGAAGGCAATCCGTAGCCTGACACCATGAAATCCTCGCCGTGGTGGAAAGAAGCCACTATCTACCAGATCTACCCACGCTCTTTTTTTGATAGCAATGGCGATGGCGAAGGTGACTTACAAGGAATTACCTCAAAACTTCAGTATGTCCAAGAATTAGGGGTAGATGCGATCTGGTTAAGTCCTTTCTATACATCGCCCAATAAAGATGGCGGTTACGACGTTGCCGATCCTCGTGATGTGGATCCACGTTTTGGAAACCTTGATGATGCGAAAAATCTAATCGAAGTTGCTCATTCATTAGGGTTAAAGGTTTTGGTCGATGTTGTGCCAAACCATTTTTCAGATCAACATGTCTGGTTTCAGCAAGCTCTCAAAGCAGGTCGTGGCAGTACCGAACGAGCTCGCTTTCACTTCTATGATGCAAATGATGATGGAACCCCTCCAAATAATTGGATCTCACTTTTCGGCGGTCCGTCATGGACGCAGGTAGAGGATGGTCAGTACTACCTACATTTATTTGATTCCTCTCAACCAGATCTCAATTGGGAGAATCCCGATGTTGCAGAAGACTTTAATAAAACCCTACGTTTTTGGTTAGATCTTGGTGTTGATGGTTTCCGCATCGATGTTGCACATGGTCTAGTTAAAGAAAATCTTTTAACAAATCACCCTGATCCACAAGGGCTGAGTGATGCACTTCGGCTTGACATGCCAATGGATCCTGAACTTCGCTACTCACTTCTTCCGACGGTGCCGTATTTTGATCGTCAAGGTGTGCACGAAATCTATCGTCAATGGAGAAAACTCTTTGACTCTTATAAAGATCGTGAGGTGATGGCTGTTGCAGAGGCTTGGGTTCATCCTCCTGTAAATGCCACACGATATGTGCGCAATGACGAACTACATCAAGTTTTTAATTTCGACCTTCTAGATGCACCATTTAATGCGCAACATTTATACAAAGTGATGAGTGATGCTCTCGAATTAATGAACTCAGTAGGCGCTTTACCAACGTGGGCTTTGAGCAATCATGACTCTCCTCGAGTTGCATCTCGCATTGGAGAAATCCAAGCTAGGGCACTTGCATTATTTGTTTTAGCTTTACCTGGCTCTACATATGTTTATGCGGGTCAAGAACTAGGACTTCCCGATGGAGTTATTCCTGACAGTTCCCGGCAAGACCCGATTTACTTTAGAACAAAAGGAGCGCAAAAGGGCCGTGATGGTGCGCGTGTTCCACTTCCTTGGAGCGGTGAAACAGCTCCATTTGGATTTACTACAGGAAAGCCATGGTTACCGCTTACCAACAATTGGAAAGAGCTCACTGTTGATAAACAGAGCGTTGATCCAAAGAGCACATTGAATCTTTACCGCAGTGCGTTAAAACTTCGCGCAGACCACCTGGTAACACAAGGATCAATCACCTGGCTAGAGTCGCCAGAACATGGCGCAAAGAGTTCATCGTTGTTGGCTGTTCGCCGAGGAAATGTTTCGATTTATATGAATCTATCAGATTTGCCGGTTGAGGTAGAGATCACTGGCAAGTTACTGATTGTGAGCGCGGGAACCGTTGATGGCAGGGATGGAAAAATGACGATTCCCGCCGTTTCAACTATCTGGGTACATCACTAACTGACAGAATACCGCCATGGAATCTACGACTACATGGCTGATAACTCTAGGTGTTCTCTCACTGGTAATTGTCTTTGACTTAACTCTTGCGATTATTCGACGCAATAAAGAGACAACCATGACCGAGGCTGGAATCTGGACAGTTATATATGTAGCCGCAGCGATTGCATTTGGAATTCTGATGCCCAACTGGACCACAGATCCAAATGCTCAGAAAGAGTTCTTTGCTGGATGGTTAACTGAGTACGCACTTTCCGTAGACAATATTTTCGTTTTCGTCATCATCCTCAGCAGATTGCAGGTTGAAAAGACCAAACAACAACTAGTTCTGCTGCTTGGAATCATTATTGCTTTGGTACTACGTGGTGGGTTTATTGCCGCGGGTAGCGCAATTATTGAAAAGTTTTCAGGCGCTTTCTTTATTTTCGGCGCATTCCTTATCTTCACCGCTTACAGGCTCTTGGTTGAGGATGAAGGCGAGGAGGAATGGAAAGAAGACCGCGTAATTACATTTTTGCGTTCCAAGGGTGCAACAACCTTCGTCATCGCACTTGTTTCTTTAGGCTTTACCGATCTTGTCTTTGCTTTAGATTCGATTCCTGCGATCTTTGGAATTACACGTGATCCATACATCGTTGTCTGCGCAAACATCTTTGCGCTGATGGGGCTACGCCAGCTGTACTTTTTATTACAGGGATTACTGCAGCGCCTGGTCTATCTATCCAAGGGGCTTTCCTTCATCTTGGCCTTCATCGGCTTTAAGATGTTTATTGAAGCTTTCCACGGGGTTGGAATCCACGAGATTGCAGGCGTGGAGCTGCCACACGTTCCTATTGAAGTCAGCCTCTTTGTCATCGTTGCAGCGTTAACAGTCACCGCTGTGGCAAGTCTTACAGCTACACGAAAGGATGGAAGCGAGATCGTTTAGATCTCTGTTTTCATCTTTCGTAAGGTGTCACGGTTGTAATCCTTCGATTTCTCATGGATTTTCCTGATCTGCAATGCAAAAACTTTAATTGCAGCATCAAAAGCAGCTAGATCATTGAACTCTGCAGCCTCTGCACGTATCAATGGTCCTGAGCCATGTGTAGTTAAAACAACTTTGTGGTTGTGCTTTCCCTGATGGGGATTTGCTTCGTGAAGAACTTCAACTTCGACGCGATCGATGACAACACTAAATCGCTCCATGCTGTTGAGTTTTTCAGTTGCGATAACTTTGAAATCTTCTGCTAAATCTGCGTGACGTGTATGAATTTGTATCTTCATACTAAAAGGGTAGTACTAACACCACCGCTGTCGCTAGGGCTGCCAGAAGAAAAGATTTTCCAAGGATAACAAGCGCAGTCTTGCGATCTGCAGCTCGGTCTTCCTTGCTTGCAACGCGTTTAATGTCACCCATCTTGCCCACGTTAAAGGTTCCAGCAAAGCCGTAGGCTAGACAAAACTTAGAACGCGACTGCACAAAACCAACTGATGCAACCATCAATGGAAAAAAGATACCTAAACGAATTTCAGTTGGGGTGTCTACCGTGGAAAAAGTTAACAAAGTTACAGCCGTGAAAAATAAACCAACAAGTGCGACTAACTGCCTTCTGCGAACCTCACCTTTGCCGATATTGCAGCTTCCGGGAATGTATTGAACCTCAGGCATCTTCAAATTCATCTTCATCGACCCAGGTATCGGCAACTGACTCATCCTGATGCTCTATCCATGACAGGAAGGTAGCGACAGCACGAAATGCCAGCACCGTCACAGTTAACGCTGCGAAGGTTCGACGGATGGCTTTAAACATAGGATAAAAATACTCGCTATTGCTGAAAAAATCTCTATAAAGAGCCGAGGGCTTGTTCGATATCCTGCCAAATATCATCGACATGCTCACAGCCAACTGAAAGTCGAATTAACTGCTCTGGGACTGATGGGCTTTCAAGTGCCCAGCGGCGGCGACGTTCCCACAAGGACTCAATGCCACCAAGGCTGGTTGCGTGGGTAATTAAACGAGAAGATTCACACACCTTTTCTGCTTGTTCAGCGGTTCCATCAACCTCGAAGGAGATAACCGCACCGAATCCTGGGTAACGTACCTTGGTGATCTTTGGGTGATCTTCAAGGTGAGCAACAAGTTGCTGTGCATTTTTTTCAGCTGCTCTGAATCGCACTGGAAAGGAACGAATGCCGCGCAGGGCAAGCCATGCTTCAAAGGGCCCTGGAATTGAACCATTGAAACGGCGAGCCTCTTCTAGACGCTTGTACAAGGCAGGATCGGAGATAGAAAGTGAACCAAGAACCACATCGCTATGACCTGCTAAAAACTTTGTTACAGAGTGCATCACAATATCCGCGCCTATAGCTAAAGGCTGTTGAACCAATGGTGTTGCAAAGGTGTTGTCGACTCCCACGCCAATTGTTAACTTCTTGGCCGCTGAAATAAGTGCGGGTAGATCTGCAAGATCAAGACAAGGATTGGTTGGAGACTCTAGCCACAACAATGCAGCGCCCTTCATCGCACCAACAACTTCTTCGGTATTTGTAATATCTACAAAACGTACTTCGAGTCGTCCTGATGCATGATGTTGATTGAGCAATCCCATAGTTCCGCTATAACCCTGATTAGAAGCGACAACTGGTGCACCGATCGGCAGGATTGAAAAGACTGCGCTAATTGCAGCCATTCCAGATGAAAAGGAAAGTGTTTCTCCGCCCTCTAATTGTGAGATCGCAGTTTCTAATGCGCTCCAACTTTCATTTCCGTAGCGACCATAACCAACTGGCCCACCTGCATGAAACGTAGAGGAGAAAACTAATGGAGGATTCAATGATGCATCAGGTGCAGCTTCAGGACGTCCTGCTGTAATCGCTGATGTTTCAGGGTGAAGACTCATGGTTGAAGTCTAATTGTTAGAAAGGATTGCCATAGCCGCATTATGGCCAGGAATTCCGCTTACTCCCCCGCCTCGGACTGCGCCTGCGCCACAGATGAAGATGCGCGGGTCATCGGTTTCAACTCCCCATGATTCTGGTGTTCCATCCTCGCGGAATGGCATCGATAGATCTTTGTGGAAGATATTGCCTCGTGGAAGTGAGATCGCCTCTTCAATGTCTAACGGAGTTTTGACCTCAATCGCTGCAATCACATCTTCAATTGGTTCAGCTAAGTACTCATTCAATGATGCCAAAGCTGATTTTAGTGCTGCATCACGTGCTGCATCATTATCTGCATCAAACAATGAGGCCGGTGTATGTAAACCAAAGAGGGTCAAAGTTTGATAACCAGCATCTTGTAGCTCTTTACTCAAAATTGAAGGGTCTGACAAGGTGTGGCAGTACATCTCGATCGGCATCTTTGCTGGCATAACGCCAGCTTGTGCATCGGCAAAAACAGATTCAAATTGCGAGAAGGTTTCATTGGCGTGAAAAGTCCCGGCAAAAGCCAGCCGTGGATCAATCCCGGATTTAAGCTGTGGCAATCTCTTCAACAAAATATTTATCTTCATCTGTGAACCATCAAGACTCTTGGGTGGTGTGGTTCCTCGAAGTTTTGCTAAAACTGCGGGCGCAGCGTTGGAAAGAAGATAATCACCCTTTACGACCTCACCTGTTTCAGTCGAAATTTGAACTCCGTCATCAGTTGAGTTAACTATAGTTGCTTTTGAGTTAAGAGAAATCTCGACTCCACTTGCTTTGGCAACCCGCAATAACTCTGTGACCAGTGCTCCCATACCGCCCTTTGGAACTTTCCACTCCCCTGTGCCATTACCCATCAGGTGATACAAGAAGCAGATATTGGCCTGTAGATCAAAGGCAGATGCAAAGGTTCCAATAAGTGCATCTGTTAATACAACTCCGCGAACCACATCGTTGCTAAATCTTTCAGTAATAACTTTGCCGATAGGCTCTTCAATTAGATACTCCCAGATTGGGTTTAGATCGATGTGCTTCTTTAATTGACTCCGAGTTTTAAGCGGTTCAAGCAGGGTTGGCGCAATTCTTTCTGCAAACTGGGCAACTTCTGCATAAAAATCCTGCCATGCCTGTCCCTCAAGCCCAGATGGATCTAGCTCATGAAATGAATCTGCTGTTTGTTCATCCCACAATCTAGAAACATACAAACCCTTACTGTCTCCGTAAGGGGTATAACTTGAAACCTCCCGTGAAATGCATTCAAAGGACAAACCCAAGTCATTTATGATCTTGTCTGGCAACAATGCAATTAGGTATGAGTATCTAGATAGATGTGCATCAAACTGAGGAAAGGTCCGAACACTTTGTGTGGCCCCACCAATTTCAGAGTTAGCTTCCAGAATTCTGACTGTTTTTCCGGCGCGAGCTAGGTAGGTTGCTGCAACTAAGCCATTGTGCCCGCCGCCAATAATGACGACATCATATTTCTTACCCTGCATTTAAATCGCTCGTGCGATGCGATGAATAGCTTCAGTAATAATGGTTGGGCTTGTTGCAAAGTTGAGGCGAACATACTGAGAGCATTGCTTTCCATAGGTATGTCCAGCATTAAAGGCGACACGACCCTTTTCAAGAAGAGTAATCGATGGATCCTCACCAAGGTTGAGTGCTTCAACATCTAACCAAGCTAGATAGCTGTTATCAGGAATGTGATACCTAACCGATGGAAGTTGAGAACTCAACAACTCTTTGATCATGTGCCGGTTATGGTCAAGATTGTCAATTACTGAATCCAGCCAAACTCCGCCTTCTGCAAAAGCGATCGCAGTGGCAAATCCACCAAGTAATGAAGCTCGATAATGAACAGCCATCGGCATTGTTGCCAAGCGTGCATTAATCGCTTCATTTTGGGAAACAATAATTGCGCACTTCAGGCCCGCGATATTCCATCCCTTTGATGCCGCAGTGACCGTTACTGAAACCGCTTCTGCATCTGCGCCTAAGTTCAACATTGGGGTAAAGCTCTTACCTTTAAATGTCAGTGGAGCATGGATCTCATCGCTGATGATCAATACTTCATAACGTTTTGCAAGAGCAACCAATCGAAGGAGCTCCTCCTTGCTATAGATGCGCCCTAATGGATTGTGAGGGCTACACAAAATATGAACCTTTATCCCTGATGCATAGGCCTTTTCTATGTCATCCCAGTTAATTTCCCATGGATTTGCTGATTCATCACCAGTTCGTTCAAATGGAACATCCACTAAATTCAACTTAGTTTCATTAATCCAGTTATAGAAGTTGTGATAAACAGGAGAGCTCAAAAGAATTGAGTCACCCGGCGTTGTAAATACTCGTAAAATCTCAACTACCGCAACGCCCACATCAGTTGCTGCTCGCACCTGCAGGGGATCAACCTCCCAATTCCAGCGAGTGCCAGCAAAGTGTGCAAACCCTTTACCTAACTCTGGAATTGAACCGAGGTAACCAAGATCTGATTTGGCAACCATTTCCGACAACAGATCACGAATTGGTTGAGCAACGGGAAAATCCATCTCGGCAACAGGAAGTGGAAGAACATCAGGGGCAAAGCCACGCCACTTTTCACTGCGATGGGTTTGGAGTTCTGACAAGTTCGGTGCTGAGACAGAATGATCGCTCATGCCTGCAAGGCTACCTGCATTTCTCTGATTTTATAAGCAGGTCAATACGCCTAGAGTGCTTGCTCCTCCGGCGAGAGGCGTCTGGTTGAGTTACGAACAACAAGGGTTGTAGGTAGTACTAATGATGGTGGATCTACAACCGGCTTTCGCAATCTCTCCATAATGGACCATGCGGCCATCTCTCCCATCAACGTAACTGGTTGCTCAATTGTTGTGAGTTCTGAAAACTCTGCCATTTCATGTCCGTCAAAACCAATAATTGAAATGTCATCTGGTGCCTTCAATCCATGGCGGCGTAATGCCTGCATCGCTCCCATCGCCATTTCATCCGATTCACAAAAGATTGCAGTTGGGCGATTAGGGCGTGCCAACAAATCATCCATTGCACGTGATGCTGTGTGCATCGTGAAATCTCCGTGAATTTCACGGGATGGTAACCACTCCAAACCATTTTCCGCTAAAACCTGCATAAATCCCTTGCGTCGATCTTGTGGAACTGAAAAGTTAAATGGGTCATCTGGCCGACCAGACATTAATCCGATCTTCTTATGACCTTGATTTACTAAGTGCTGTGTAGCTGTTCTGGCACCTGCTACATCATCAATTTTGATTGATGCACACTTTTCGTGATCCATTCCGACAAGAGCGATCGGAATTCCTAGAGAAAGCATGGAATCAAACTCTTCTTCAGTTGGTGGAAGCGAAATAACAATCAACGCATCCACACGACCCTTAAGCAATTGATGTTGAAAGAGACGTTCCCGGCCCTTCATTTGGCTGAAGTTATAGAGAAGTAGATCTAATCCTGCTTCACGAAGTGCTTGCTCTGCACCGCTAATTACCTGCGAGAAATACCAGCGAGAAATGTAAGGTGCGACGACGCCAACTGAGTTTGTGCGGCCATTGCCTGGGCTGTGCCGCTCTGAATTTAAGGGGTAGTTCAACTTTTCAGCTGCAGCAATAATCTTGTCGCGGGTTTGTTGATTAACATGATGCAGACCACGAAGTGCTCGTGAAACGGTGGCGGTTGAGACACCTGCCTCTTCAGCAACCTCTTTGATACCGGCCATTTCAACACCTCCTCCACTAATGGGACTGCAACTAAAACTGCAAGAAATTCTGTAACGACTGTAAAAATACGGCAAAGGTGCTGCAATTAGCAATATAGGGGCTGAATCAGAGGTACATTAGGCAGCATGAGCAATCAAATTGAGACCCAGATCGATGTTTCACTGACCGAGCGAAATCGCCTAACCGCCTTTTTTCGCATCATTCTCGTAGTCCCAGTCTTCTTGTTTGTAGCCTCTTTTGCGCCTACATCATCATCTGACTTTTCAAGTGACAATTGGAGCGCATACGGAGCTGGATTATTAGCACTTCCAGCTGGACTAGCAATTGTTTTTCGTCAGGTATACCCAAGTTATGTGTTGGCTTTCAATGAGGCCTTACTGTCGCTGCAAACACGTCTCGATGCCTATCTTCTACTTCTGACAGATGAGTATCCATCAATTGAAGAAAATGATGTTGTGAGCGTGACCTTCCCGGAGGTCGATGCAAAGCAGCTCAATCGCTGGTTACCTCTTGTGAAGTGGTTCCTTGCGCTTCCTTTGTACTTAGTGGGAATTGTCTATGTCATTTACGCTGCACTTTTGACTCTTGTCGGGTGGTTCAGCATCCTGTTTACAGGAAACTACCCAGAGTTCTGTGCAGAGGGTGTGGTTGGAACTATCGCTTACTGGAACCGTGTTGCGGGCTACGCCCTGCTACTTGTTACAGATGAGTACCCAACCTTTTCTTTGTAAGGTTAGCGTTCCTCAAGGAGTAAAGAAACAGAGTTGATGCACCAGCGTTGATCTGTCGGTACTTCATACCCTTCGCCTTCAAAAACATGCCCTAAATGAGATCCACATGCAGCACAGCGAACTTCGGTGCGCACTCGTGGAAACAAAGATCTATCTTCAATCAATTCAACCGCATCATCAGCAGTTGGTGCGTAAAAAGATGGCCAGCCGCATCCTGAATGAAACTTTGTTTCACTTCTAAATAACTCAGCGCTGCACGCTTTGCACTTATAGACACCAACCTTGTCGGTGTCTGTGTACTCACCGGTGAAGGGGCGTTCTGTCGCAGCGTTTCGCAAAACATCATATGACAATGGGTCCAAACGATTAGCTAATTCGGTTTCATCAATCTGTACTGGGTACTCTTTTTCACTCATCACTTGGAAACCGTTTCTGGGTATGGAACACCCGTGCTGGAATGGCAATCGTAACCATTGGGATTTTTCTGCAAATACTTTTGGTGATACTCCTCAGCCTCAAAATACTCGACGCCTTCTGCGCTGAGAATTTCTGTGCAGATTCGATCCATTCCAGCTGCTGTTAACGCTGCTTGATACATCTGGCAAGAAGCGAGCGCGACCTGCATCTGCTCATGTGTGGTCGTATAAATCGCACTGCGGTACTGAGTTCCAATATCTCCACCCTGCTTATTCAGGGAAGTTGGATCATGCATCGTCCAGAACTCTTGCAATAACCGTAGATATGAAACCTTGGTTGGATCAAAGACAACTTTGACCATCTCGGCGTGGCCTGTGACCCCCGTGCACACCTGCTCATATGAAGGATTCGGGCGAATTCCACCCATGTAACCAACACTTGTTTCGATGACGCCATCCATCTGCCAGAAGCGACGTTCTGCGCCCCAGAAACATCCCGTTGCAAAGTATGCGATTGAGTTCATGCGTGAATTGTTGCAGTATGCACACTTATTCGCACCCGCTGATAACCTTCATACTGACCAATGAGCCCCCGTAGCTCAGGGGATAGAGCACTGCCCTCCGGAGGCAGGTGCACAGGTTCGATTCCTGTCGGGGGCACTTGAGATAGATCACCCTGAATTTCAAAACTCTTTCCCATTCATCCTTGTATAACCTCGCTGCACAGGGGACAATTAAGCCCTTGCACGCACAACTGTGTGTATTACAACTTTTACTCTGTAATTGAGTCTTACTTCCCTAAGGAGACAAGTAATGGATTGGCGACATCAATCAGCCTGCCGTGATGAGGATCCAGAGCTCTTCTTCCCTGTCGGAAATACAGGTCCAGCCCTTACTCAAATCGAAGAGGCAAAAAAGGTTTGTAATCGCTGCATCGTTAAAGAGCCTTGCTTGGCTTGGGCGCTTGAGAGCGGTCAAGATGCTGGTGTGTGGGGCGGATTATCAGAGGACGAACGCCGTGCACTCAAGCGTCGCGCGGCACGTAATCGTGCACGCTTAATGGAGCAGCAAAACCAAATCTAAAGTGGGAAGCGCAACTTAGCTTGCGTTCCCTTTTCAGTTGAATCCAACTTCAACTCACCTTTTAATTCATTCTCTGTCAGTGTGCGAACAATTTGTAGACCCAAATTTGATGAGCTCGCTAGATTAAAACCTTCAGGTAATCCAACACCATCATCTGAGATTGTTACTAAGCCCTCATTGCTATATCGCTGAAGCTCAATCGTTAGGTGGGTTCCAGATTCTGCTAACCCATGTTCTAGCGCGTTATGAATAAGTTCGGTAACAACCAAGGACAAGGGTGTTGCGATACGAGATTCCAAGGAACCAATCTCGCCCGCTCTTTCAATCTGAAGTTCTCCCATGCGTGGGCTTAGCTCTAAAGCATGAGTCACTAAGGATGAGAGAACCTCGTCAAAGGCAACTGTGGTCTGGGTGCTGTTGGAAAGGGTTTCATGGACAAGCGCAATGGATGCAATGCGGCGAACCGCTTCATCAAGGGCTGCTGCCGCAGCGGGATCTTCAATTCGCCGTGATTGAAGGCGAAGCAGCGCTGAAACCGTTTGAAGGTTATTTTTCACACGGTGATGAATCTCGCGAATAGTCGCATCCTTTGTTACAAGCTCACGGTCTCTCCTGCGTAATTCAGTGACATTTTGCAGCAGCACTATCGCACCGATTTTGTCTTCTCTATTTATTAGCGGTAACACTAATAAATCAATCGTTGCACCTTGATTATCAATTTCAACTCGTTGCAATTGCTTGCCATTGAGGCGTGAGCGCACACCTTCTTCAGATGGGTTGGGTGAAGCGGTAACGACTTGCTCTGCAACTTCACCAAGGTTTCTTCCCTCTAAATCCCCCCGCCAACCCATGCGAGAAAACGCTGACTTTGCATTGGGGCTAGCAAATGAGATTGCAGAGTTCGCATCCAGACGAATTAAACCATCACCAACACGTGGAACTGGTTCGAAAAGCGTGCCAGCATCTTTATATGGAAATGAACCCTGGGCAACCATTTGATACAGGTGCTGTGCCACTTCGCGATAATTTGTTTCCAATTTGCCAGAGCCACGAGAGTGTTCAACATTTCGATGACTTGAAATAACCGCAATAACTTGGCCATCAAAGGTGACAGGAATTGTTTCAGATTTAACCAGCATCTCCCCAATTTTTTCTGGATCGCTAGATTTAACAATCTCATCACCTGAAAGCGCCTCGTCGATACCAGGCTTTGCTCCCCACAAAACTTCATCACCAATAACATCATTAATAAAAACAGTTGATGTAGTGGTGGGGCGAATATGTGCAACAGCGATGTGACCTGTAGGCCACATAGAAACATCCTTACGAATTGGCACCCATAAAATTAAATCTGCAAAGGAAAGATCAGCTAGCAACTGCCAGTCAGCAATTAAGGCTCGAATTTGATTGGCTTGATCAATAGTGATCGTTGTCCGTGCGCCAAGCAACTTTTCTAGTTGAAACATTATTACTTCCACTCCGCCAAGTGGATCTCGATCTCTTGCGTGGCAAACCACACCAACTCATCCTCGCCCTGAAAGGCCAAAAGGGCGCATTGAATCTGTTCCCACGGTAGAGCGGTTTTCAAGGTAACTGAATCCTCGTAGCTTTCGGCGATCTGTTCATCTGTAATTTCAAAGGCCAAAACAATCCCTGGAGCTTTTTCAGATAACCGAAGCTCTAAAGCCTCTTCTCCTGCTGCTACAGAAAGTAAATATTCAAGCTCTTCTTCATCACAATCAAGATTGTCGGCAACAAAAGCTTGGGTTGGTGCGAATACCTCATCAGCATCAATGCTCTTGCTCAGTGCGAAGGCTTCAAGCTCCTTGTGACTGATGGGAAGGTAAGCGCGCATTAACCCATAGTAATAGATCTCAAGAAGTGATTTCTCGGGCGCATTCTGCGATCGCTTTTCGCAGATTTGAGCGTTCATTGGTCTCTACCAAGGTGGCGTGCTCATCCTCAGCCGCAGTGACCGACCTACTTTCTTCCTTCAAACTTCGAACACGTATGGGCTTGAGCACAGTTGTCGCGGTTAAAAATCGTGCCATTTCAGCATCACCACGTTTGCCTGCAGATTTCATATTCTGTGTAAAGCTTAGATTTGCTCTTATAGATGTTTGTTGAATCAATGCGATTACTTGGGTCAAACGATAATGCCCGAGATGGTCTGCTCGTGAAACAATCATTAACTCATCTGCTTGATCACAACACCAAGTAGTAACAATTGAAGTCCAGCGTC
>JBEANK010000012.1:0-14502 GCA_041165485.1 Actinomycetota bacterium
ACATAAGCGCGCACCATGACTAATCGACCCTGTGTAGTTGCACTTAAGAGTCGTAACACCTGAGTTTTCTCGATAGCCACAGTAATACCGATATCTCCACCAAGAGCATTCTTTGAGTCATCGAGACCCACCACACTTACACCGCCAAGTATCAAAATTGGATCAATAACGGCTTCACCATTGCGAGAATCCAGAACCCAATAAATATCAACAGAGTCACCAACAACTACTCCTGCTGCCAAATCTACAGATCGTAGACTCAAGGAAACAGCGCTGGTACTCATAGCATTTGATGAGTCAGTTACATCAGTAGTTGAAATCACTTCTCCTACAGACAAATTTCGAGTTGCAACTAACCCAATAATTTGATCCGAAGTGTTTAGGTAATTTTGTGAACTCTCTCCAAGATTTAAATGTGAGGCAACTAAGTCTGATTCGGATAGGCGATGTCCAGGTGGGATTGAATTCGCGACTACCCAATAATTCGCTCCTCTATTGGAGTATGTCGAGATAAAGAAAGCTGAAGCAAAGGCAGCAATAATCAAAGTTATCGCTAGGGGCATTCGGGCACTAAAGGTGCTCTTTTTATTTTTCATAGCTGTACCCAAGGCGTTGCGATGAGTGATTACTTGAACTTATCCACAATCGGTCAAAGGTATGAGTTCTTCAAAGACCTAAGAGGGATAAGGCCGCTGTCTCATAGGTAAATGGTGAGCATATGACTACACGCCGTGAATATGAGCAACTACCAACTTTTACCACTGTTGAACTTGTACCGATTTCTAGCGACCCGGATGAGGATTTTCTACATCCTGTACTTGAAATCTTTAAACCCGCACCCAAAATCAGGGAAGTCAAAAAGCCTCGTCTGTATTTAGTTCCGAGCACCTTTGGCGAGGAGTTTGATTCAGAATTTGCACCACAACCAACCTCAGCTAGCGAACTTCCAGATATTCAACCATTGCTTCTTCAATTTATTTATAACGTGGTTGAAATTTGGGCGGGGCGACGAGTAGCACAGCAACTTCAATCAATGTGCCATTACAAGGTGTATTCGGAGTTACAGAAGGACGCAGGATCCTTAAAGGAAGTCGGCAGAGTTCGTAAATCAAGAGTTACTCAACCTCTTGATGGAGTATGCGAAGCAACCGTCACAATACGTTTTGGAGATCGTCTACGAGTTGTAGCGATTAGATTTGAAGGGCTAGATGGACGGTGGCTGTGCACCTGTTTAACCCTGATCTAAAGTTAAGCAGCGCCTCCGTGGCAACGTTTGAACTTTTTGCCCGAACCACATGGGCATGGTGCATTTCGAGATACCTCACCACTGGTTCGAACACCTGATTCATCTGCTGCGGTGTACTGCAATCCAGTTTGAGGTAACTGCTTTGTCTCAAGACCTGGAGCCACAACTTGATTGCTTGCGCTTTCAACTGTGACTTCGATATTAAACACAAAGCCCGCGATCTCTTCCTTAATTCCATCCATCATGGCTGCGAATAGATCAAAACCCTCTTTTTGGTACTCAACAAGTGGATCACGTTGAGCCATGGCACGAAGCCCAATTCCCTCTTGGAGGTAATCCATCTCGTACAAGTGTTCACGCCATTTGCGATCTAGTACAGATAGCAAAACCTTGCGCTCTAACTCGCGCATTACCTCTGCACCTAATGCTTCTTCACGCTTTGCATACGCTGCCTGGCAATCTTCGAGCACTCTAGCGGCAATAAAATCTGCATCCAGCCCGACTCTTGACCCAGCTTCTGCTTCAAGTTGTTCGATAGTGAATGAAATTGGATAGATGGTTTTTAATGCAGTAAATAGGGTTTCTAGATCCCAATCTTCCGCGTAACCCTCAGCAGTTGCAGCGGAAATGTAAGCCGACAAAGTGTCTGACATGAAGACAGAGACTTGTTCCTTAATATCTGCACCCTCTAGAACCATGCGCCGTTCGCCGTAGATAACGGTGCGCTGGCGGTTCATGACATCGTCATACTTCAAAACATTCTTACGCATTTCAAAGTTCTGAGCCTCAACCTGGGTTTGAGCAGAACGAATCGCGTTTGAAACCATCTTAGATTCAATTGGAGCATCATCAGGTAATCCAGCAGCGGTTAAGAAACGCTCAACCATTCCTGAATTAAATCGGCGCATCAAATCATCTTGTAGTGATAGGTAGAAACGAGACTCACCTGGATCACCTTGACGACCTGAGCGACCACGCAACTGATTATCAATACGTCGGGATTCGTGACGCTCTGTGCCAAGAACGTAGAGACCGCCAAGAGCAACAACCTCTTCATGTCCCTTTTCAACTGCAGCCTTTTGACGTGCAATCTCTGCTGGCCATTCCTTTTCATACTCTTCAGCGTTATCTACTGGAGAAATTCCACGGCGCTGTAGTTCAAAATCAGCCATGAACTCTGGGTTTCCACCCAACATGATGTCTGTACCGCGACCTGCCATATTTGTTGCAACAGTTACTGCTCCCTTAACGCCGGCGCGAGCGATGATTGCAGCTTCACGTTCGTGGTGCTTAGCATTCAATACCTCGTGAGGAACTCCTGCTTTGCGTAGAAATGCAGATAGCTCCTCTGATTTTTCAACGCTAACAGTTCCAACTAATACTGGTTGACCCTTGCGATGGCGCTCCACAATGTCTGCTGTAACGGCAGCGAACTTTCCTACCTCAGTCTTATAGACCAAATCCGCTGAATCAATACGTTGTGAGGGACGATTGGTTGGGATTGGAACAACGCCTAACTTATAAATTTGCTGGAATTCAGCGGCTTCAGTTGTTGCAGTTCCTGTCATACCTGACAATTTGTCATATAAACGGAAGTAGTTCTGCAAGGTAATTGTCGCCAAAGTCTGGTTTTCATCCTTAATTTCAATACGTTCTTTAGCTTCTAGCGCTTGGTGTAATCCCTCGCTGTAACGACGACCAGCGAGCATGCGGCCAGTGTGCTCATCAACGATGAGAAGCTCGCCATTCATTACAACGTAATCCTTGTCGCGCTTAAACAACTCCTTCGCACGAATAGCGTTGTTGAGGTAGCCGATCATTGGAGTATTGGCGGCCTCATAGAGGTTTCCAATCTGCAATAACTCTTCAACCTTGGTCACGCCCTCTTCGAGAATTCCTGAAGTCTTCTTCTTTTCATCAACTTCGTAGTGAACATCGCGCTGAAGTTTTTGAACTAAGTTTGCAAACTCTACGTACCACTTGGTGGCCTTATCGGCAGGTCCACTAATGATTAAGGGTGTACGTGCTTCATCGATAAGAATTGAGTCAACCTCATCCACTACTGCGAAGAAATGATCGCGCTGCACGCATTCATCAAGTGACCATGCCATGTTGTCGCGAAGATAATCAAAACCAAACTCATTATTTGTACCGTAGGTAATATCTGCTGAGTACGCTTCACGTCGTTCGGCGGGAGTCATATTGGCAAGAATCACGCCGACCTTTAAACCTAAGAATCTATGAACACGGCCCATCCACTCGCTATCGCGCTCAGCCAAGTAATCATTTGTTGTTACAACGTGAACTCCGCGCCCGGCAAGAGCGTTCAAATATGATGGAAGGGTTGCAACTAAAGTCTTACCCTCACCTGTTCGCATTTCAGCGATATTTCCTTTGTGCATTGCTGCACCACCCATAAGTTGAACGTCATAGTGGCGCTGACCTAAGGTGCGGCGTCCCGCTTCACGAACAACTGCGAAGGCTTCTGGAAGTAGATCATCAAGGCTCTCACCCTTGGCATAGCGTGCTTGGAATAAAGCGGTCTGCTCGCGGAGCTCGGTGTCTGACATCGCTGAAAAGCGTGCCTCTTGAGCATTGACCAAGGCAACGATCTTGCTAAGTTCGCGAAGGATGCGACCTTCGCCTGCACGCAAAATCTTGTCTACAAACGCTGGCATTGACCTGGCCTCTCAGTAAGGGTGTGACCCTATTCCAAGCCCTTATCGTAGAGGTTGGGCAACGCAGGCGGTAACCGCAGAGACTGAGCCGGCAGCGTGAAAACCCTGCGAATTAACCGCTCTTACCGCCTCGTGCAGGGTTGCCCCTGTAGTCACCACATCATCTATGAAAATCAGCTCTCCCCTGGCAGGTGAGGTGATGCGAAAGGCCTTGGCAAGATTTGTAGCCCTTTCATTTCGGTGCAAACCACTTTGATCCAGAACTCGACGCGAAAGTTGAAGGCAATCCAACATTTGAATACCAGTGCGTTGAGAGATTGTTGTAACGAGGTCCACAATAAAACTACGGCCACGTCGACGTTGTGAAGATGTGCTCGATGGAACTGGAACTAACCGGGCCAAGGTTGTATCAATTTTGGATTTTTCAAGTGCGTGAATGATTGCTTCGATGATTAACTCGTCGGCCCCCTTAATTCCTTGCTCTTTCGCAGCCAAAATAATTTTGGAAGCGGTTGGTGTGTACAACAATGAAGAATGAACCATGAAATTCTCAAACTTTGTTCGATAATAATGTGGATGCCAACTACTTCTGCAGGCAGAACAAATACTTGGGCCAAGCTTTTGGCAGCCAAAACATCTACTAGGAAACAAGAGTTGGGATAGCTCGGCCAAAGAGTTCATGGAACATTATTAAAGTCTGGCGTGCGTACCCAGACTTTTGAGTACCAATGTGTGGAGATTAAGCTTTGTAATCCTCAGGTTGTAATGGAATTAATCTCTGATCGATGCTCTCCCACGTATTGCGAGGCAAGGTCACAACAAAGTGCGCACCACGACCAGGTCTTCCCCATGCCTCTAATTCTCCATTGTGTAAACGAGCATCTTCAAGTGCAATGGAAAGGCCCAGACCGGTACCCCCACGTGTGCGAGCACGAGATGGGTCTGCACGCCAGAAACGATCAAAGACTCGGATTAGAGCATTTTCATCTAACCCAACGCCGTAATCACGAACTCCGACGGCGACATCATGTTCGCTAGCCTCGATGCGAACATCAATCTGCACCTCTTCCGCATGATCAATGGCATTGGCAAAGAGATTACGAAGGATGCGTTCCACACGCCGAATATCAGCTTTAATCATGATCACAGGCTGGGCTGTAGTCACATAAATCTCGGTCTTGCGCTCTTTTGCAACCAACGCCAAATCATCCGCACAACGCTTAACTAGTTGGACGATATCAAAATCAACCGCCTCAAGAACCGCAACCTCTGCGTCAAAACGTGAAACCTCAAGTAGATCTTCCAGTAACCGTTCGAAGCGATCCAACTGAGCGACCAGTAATTCCGCACTTCTAGCAACGATAGGATCAAAACTATCTTTTGAGGAGTGAATAACTTCAGATGCCATGCGCAAAGTAGTTAATGGAGTTCGTAGCTCATGCGAAACATCAGATACGAAACGCTGTTGAACGCGGGAAAGGTTCTCCAAGCGCGCAATCTGTTTTTCAATAGATTCAGCCATCTCGTTGAAGGCCAAGCCCAAGGTTGAAATTTCATCCTGTGATTCAACCTTCAAGCGTTTTCTAAAATCACCTGCGGTGAACTCAGTTGCGATTACCGCAGCCTCGCGCACCGGTTGTACTACCTGACGTACAACCAGCCAAGTGATCAAACCAACCAAAAGTAGCAACACAAAACCAGTTAGCAACAGCGAGCGACTAATAAGGTCAAGCGTCTTTTCTTGGTTTGCTAAAGAAAAAATTATGTACATCTCGTACTGACCAGCATTTGGAATCTGAACCTTTTGCCCGATCGCCAAACCTTTAACCGTAGTTCCGGTTAAGTAATTCATGTTGGTGTACTGATAGACAAGATCAGGCTTTTTGCGAACACGCTCACTCAGGGAGGTTGGAATTGAGTTTGGATCCAAGAGATTCGAGGCAATTTCGTAGTTATTGTCCATGGTGTTACCAGGGCTGCGAATGAAAACTACTTCTCGGGCATTTTCATTGGCGGTCAAAGTTGTGGCTGAACTAATAACATCATCGACAACTTTTTGAACCACCGAATCTCTTTCGCCCTGGGCCAGTAAGAATCGATATTCCGCTGTGAAGATAGTTGAGCGAGCTTCAACTAGTGCAGTATTAAGGTTTACCTCTTTAACACCTGCAGATAACTGAGAATTAAGTGCTGAGCCGGTAATACCGGTGACACCTAGGGAAAGAATTACTGTTGAGAAAATTACTTTGATGGCAAGAGAGTTACGAATTCGCCAATACATTCGGTTCATTATTAGGAACCGCCCATCACTCCAGCTTTGTAACCAACTCCACGTACAGTTACAACGATCTCTGGATGTTCTGCATCATGTTCAATCTTTGAACGCAGACGTTGCACGTGTACATTAACTAAACGTGTATCTGTAGAGTGTCGATAACCCCAAACCTCGCTCAGTAAGGCATCGCGAGTAAATACTCGACCTGGTTCTTTAGCCAAAGCAACCAGTAGGTCAAACTCCAATCGGGTTAGTGAAATCTGCTTGCCACCGCGCGTTACTTGATGAGCCTGTACATCAATTGCTAAATCACCGATGGTTAAGAGCCCTGAAACATCAGCATTTGTACGACGTAACCGCGTTCTGATTCTTGCAATCAGTTCGGATGGATGACGAAATGGCTTAACCATGTAGTCATCAGCGCCTGCCTCTAAGCCTTTCACAACGTCCTGGGTATCACCTTTTGCCGAGAGCATAACGATTGGAACCATAGATTCTGCGCGGATTAATTTGCATACTTCAATTCCATCTAGGCCTGGCAACATAACATCCAACAACACTAAATCTGGTGGGTTGTTGCGGAAAACATCCATGACTTCATCGCCACGACTAACTAGATCCACATCGATGCCGGCACCGGTTAAAACGATGCCGAGCATCTCTGCGAGATCCTGGTCGTCATCGACGACCATAACTAAGGTCATTAGCTACCGTGCTCCCAAGAGTTCAGGTACATATCCTGAGCCGGAGTCAGAACATCGATACGTCCACCCATGCTGATCAACTTGAGTGAAGCAACTTCCTTATCGATGTAAGAAGGAACTTCATGAACACCTGGCTTTAGGTTCTTTGCTTCCTTAACAAGGTACTCAGCTGTTAGCGCCTGATCTGAGAATGACATATCCATTACAGATGCTGGGTGGCCTTCTGCTGCACCGAGGTTAACCAAGCGACCTTCAGCTAGAAGCAGTAAACGACGCCCATCTGACAGCACGTACTCATCTGTCTGGTGGCGCATCTTGGTGTTCTTGGTCTTTGCATTCTGCTCGAGCCATGCAACATCGATTTCGATATCAAAGTGACCTGAGTTAGCCATGATTGCGCCATCCTTCATGACTGCAAAGTGCTCATCGCGCAATACATCGCGGTTACCAGTAACAGTGATGAATACATCGCCAAGCTTTGCTGCATCAATCATTGGCATAACACGGAAGCCCTGCATCATCGCGTCCAGCGCCTTAGTTGGATCAATTTCGGTAACGATTACATCAGCACCCATACCTTTTGCGCGCTCTGCAACACCCTTACCGCAGTATCCAAACCCAGCTACTACAACTACACGACCTGCAAGCAAGAAGTTGGTCGCGCGGAAAACCGCATCAAGAGTAGATTGACCTGTTCCGTAACGGTTATCAAACATATGCTTTGTGTCTGTGTCATTAACGGCGATCATTGGGAACTGAAGCGCCCCATCCTTTGCCATCTGGTTAAGGCGGATGACTCCAGTTGTTGTCTCTTCACAACCACCAGTGATGTTTGGGATTAATTCTTTGCGAGTTGTGTGCAATGTGTTAACAAGATCGCAACCATCATCAAATACTTGGTGTGGTTCGATATCAAGAGCTGCATTGATGTGCTTGTAATAACCATCACGGTCAACTGCGTTGCGAGCAAATACTGAGATTCCGTATTCGTGAACTAAAGCAGCTGCTGTGTCATCTTGTGTAGATAGTGGGTTTGATGCGCAAAGCGCGATTTCTGCTCCACCAGCTTTGAGGACACGCATCAAGTTTGCTGTCTCTGTTGTTACGTGCATGCATGCAGAGATACGCACGCCTGCGAATGGTTGTGACTTTTCAAAGCGCTCACGGATTTGAGCAAGTACAGGCATGTTGCGCTCTGCCCACTCAATCTTCTTACGACCTTCTGCTGCAAGTGATGCATCAGCAATGTCATGCTTTGGAAGGGTTGAAGTTACTGGAACGTTCACGTAAATCTCCTTAATTGGTAATCAAAGAATTAATTGGATACCTAAGGCGTAGGGCTCTACTGTGCTAGGCGGCTATAGGCATAGGTTACTGCCCTCTTGCGAAAAGTACGTATTGGAAAACGGGGATCAGCCGCGTATTACAGAGAGAACCGCATCACGTACCGACTCCATTTGAGCCTGAGTTGCAGCCTCAACGTTAAGCCGTAGTAGAGGCTCCGTATTTGATGGACGCAGGTTAAACCACCAGGTATCCCCGTTTACCGTCAAGCCATCTAATTCATCAACCATAACATTGTCTGAGTCGTAACTCTTTCGAACTAGTTCAGTTGCTTGATGCGTATCGACAACCTTTGAATTGATCTCTCCACTTGATGAGTAACGATTAAATGGGGCCAAAAGTTCTGACATGGTCGCAGAACTTTCACCAAGAGCTGCGATCGCATGTAGGGCTGCAAGTGCACCACTATCTGCCATCCAAAATTCTTTAAAATAGAAGTGACCTGAGTGCTCACCTCCAAAAATTGCTCCACTTTCAGCCATCATTTTCTTAATGTACGAGTGACCTACTCGACTTCGTAATCCAGTGCCACCATTTTCAGTAATTACCTCTTGAACCGCTCGTGATGAGATCAAGTTATAAATAATCTTTGAGCCAGGTCGCTTTTTTAATTCTCGTTGTGCAATCAAAGCTGTAAGCGCTGAAGGATTGACCGCAACTCCTCGTTCATCAACCAAGAAACAACGATCAGCATCACCATCAAAAGCCAAACCTAAATCCGCTTTCTGATTGATTATTGCTTGTTTTAAATCCTTCAAAGTAGTTTCATCTAAGGGATTAGCCTCATGGTTTGGAAATGAACCATCTAGCTCGAAATACATAGGAATCACTTCGCAGTTGAGTCTTGCAAAAATGGCCGGGGCTGTGTGACCAGCCATTCCATTTCCGGCATCAACAATAATCTTGAGGGGGCGAATTTTTGTGACATCGACAAGGGTCAAGAGATGATCTACATACTCTTCCAACATATTGCGTTGCTTTTCGACTCCTACATTGCGCAAGGCAATCGGCGAACCTTCACGGACAAAGTTCTCAATAGTTACTAGGCCAGACTCTTTTCCTATAGGACGGGCTTTGCTCAAACACAACTTAATTCCGTTGTATTGGGCGGGATTGTGACTAGCGGTGAACATAGCCCCTGGTAGTCCTAACTTTCCTGAAGCGAAATACAACATATCTGTCGATGCTAAACCGATTCGAATGACATCCATGCTTTGGGATGTTGCACCAGCAGAAAATGCATCTGCTAACTCGGGAGATGAAGGACGCATATCCTCTCCAATAACAATGGTGCCGGGTTCACGCTCATTTTGTAAGAATCGAGCAAAAGCTACTCCCGTTGCAAATGCAAAATCTGCATCGATTTCTGTATCTACTAAACCTCTAATGTCATAGGCTTTAAAAATATTGGGAACAAATTCCATAATTTTATGATGGAACCGCACGTAAGTGACCGCGGCGACCTAATTGTTGCTGTGCAGATGGTGTTTGGTTTGGTGAGATTGGTTCAACGTCCTTTGCAGCAACTTCACGAACAGCATCAGCTATTGCCATTAAATCATCATCGCTAGGGCCTTGTGATGTTCCGTCAATCTCTTGCTTAATAACACTCCAACCATGAGGGACCTTGAGTCGAGTTCCATGTACAACGCATAAATCATAAGCATGGGGTTCTGAATAAGTTGCTAAAGGCCCGACGACCGCGGTTGATTCCGCATACACATAAGTCAAAGTCATAGTTGCATGTGATTTGCACCCGGCGCGGGAGCAACCACGTCCACCTTGGGTTCTCATAAGTGAAACATTAGTGGGAGCAGCTATAAAAAGTTGGGATTATCAAGGATTTAAAATGCGAATATTTGAGTCAGGAATCTCGACACGAGTCAGAACGCTTCCGGGCGCGACCGGGAAGTACCCATATCCATTAACCGATGAAACCAGTGCACCTGCATAGATCTGTTTTCCAACCTTGGTGATAGTAAATGATCGTGCCGCAGCTGGTACGCGCCACGTAGCCACATCTGTGCCCTTGATTGCCTTTCGCACTGACTTGCCATTAACTAAGGTGACTTCAACAGCTACGTTTATCTCTGTGCCCGCGAAAACAACAAGTGGGGTAAGACCAGTAACGGCCATTGTGAATTCACTTAACTCTGGAGCTGCCGTGCTCCACGTAAAGTCTTTGCCGCGGCCAATCGCTACTGAAGATTCAACTGCAGCTACTACTGGTTCGGTAGCGGTGATCTTCACTGCAAAGGCTGAAGAGGAAATCTTGGGCGTAAATGAAAATTCTGAAACAACTCCCGCCGAAATACTCCGTGAATTCAGACCGACAGGAATGAATACTCCATCAGCAGAGAGAAGTTCGACGGTAACGCTGGCATCAACATCTCCAGGAGTTAGAACTCTAAGAACATGTGCTGGTGCCGCACCTTGCCCAGGCTTCTTCCCTTGATTTGGAATCGCAGGGATCACAACTGTTTTACTTGGTGAGGTAGTTGGGTTAACTAGATCCCCGCCAAGTGCACGCAATCCCTTGCCCTGTTCATCAATCATGAAAGAGTTAATTCTGCCTGAGCGTGGAACTACGTTGACGGTTAAAGTCTTATCACCAGGTGCAAGAGAGTCAACTGGAATAACCAGGTAATTTTTCGAAGGAACATTTAATGTTCGTAAAGGCTGCTTTCCGTTTTCAGTGAAAATATTGAGATCTACGACAGCATCACTTAAACCACTATTAACAATTATCAATCTGCCCTTAGTTGTGATGTCTGCACTTGCACCAACAAACCACTGTGAAGAGGCGGGTCCTGAACACAGCGCTCCGCCCGCCCAGCTACCCGATTTGCTTTGCCATACAACTGGTGTTGATCCCTGCGCATCGAATAGTAATGAATCCTTCGTTACGGGTAGGCGTAGCACCTTTACTAAATCTGTTTTTGTGCTTCTATTTTGCAACCTTTGGAACTGGGTTTTCTTGGATGAGAGAGAAATCTGTGATGACAGCCCCGAAAGTGTTGGTGGGCACACAACCGCAGGATAATTCTCTGAGTAACTCTTTTTAGATACGGCAACATTAAGCGCTGAAGCGATAGTAATTGCGCCAGCTATGAAGGCTATAAATCGAAGGGGGCGAGAAAAATTCATGCCAACTCCTTCTCTGAGATTTCGCTTTTACGTCGGCCTGCAGGAAGGGCCATCACAAGAACTATGACAAAGAAAATCAACTGTAAGGAAAGCCAGCCGCGACGAATAGTTCCATCGTGGATTAATGAAATTTCCCCCGCTTCAGTCACGGTAAAGGTAGGCAGACCTTGCTCATTCTTATTGCGCTCTAGACGGTAACCATTTTCTAAAATCTGCCAAGAGCGATTGTAGGTTTCTGTCAAAATCAAAGTTCCTGCTGATGGTACAAATGTTCGTGCACCAACCTCACCGGCCTCTAACTCTTTGCGAATGCCATCAGCTCCTATAAACATAAGCCGTGAGGCTGGTCCAGTCACTTTCCAAACAACACCAAGTGAAGTTGCAGAGGTTCTCGAAAATCCACCGAGCCCATCAATCGAGCGAATGATCTCTCTTTTGAATGGAGCCTTTACATAAACATACTTCACACCGAAATCACTGAGCGTTGCACTACTAGTCACACCAGAGCCATCAATCAGACCTCGCGCAGCATCTGCGATCGCGCCATTCTGCGCAGGTGCTACATCTGGCTCTCCAAGTGAAATATCTTTGCCACGAGATAAGTAGTACTGAATCTTCTTATCATTTTCACTTCCAACCTCACGCAAAACAAGAATCTTTACATCTTTTTCAACGCTCAAAAAGGCTGGCATTACCGTTTCTCGATTAGCTTGAACTAAAGAATCTGCACCTTTAGTTACCGACCATCCAATAGCTAATAATGAATATGAAAATGTGGTGAACAAAAGCAAGGCAGACAAAATGTGCCGGTAATGAATGTGACTCAAAACTAAAGTTTCTCGCAGTCGATCAAGCAACACAGCACCCGCAGCTACCGCAGCAAGTGTCACTAGAACCAGTACTGGTCCTGGCCAAACTTTGGAGGATGCCTCATTTCCATGTGTTGAGATTGAAAAGGCTGAAACAACAACCGCTATGACCAATGCCCCGACACCATATTCAGCAATACGGCGCGCATGTGTTGATGAAAAGAGTGAAACGATTAAAACCAACAAAATTGGGCTAACTAACCACATTGGTAATGAGTTTGCACCACCGGGATTTCCAAGTAATGCATGGATTGGTCCGCCACCCGAAATAAGCAACCCCGGCTCAACCAATAAACGACTTGGATGAATGATCGCTTCTAATGAGTATGGAACATTCATGATAAATGGGATAAAGATTAACGCGGCACGCTTTTGAAGTCTGAGCGAGTACAAAGATGGGTTAGCCTCTTGTGCATGCTTTTCATAATCACTTAAGGTTGAAATCAGGCCCGCAGCTAAACCAATCACAAAGATCATGAGTGAGAACCCATAGAGCAGAGCTAAGAGCAGTGAGACCCCAGCAATTTTCCTCCAGGTAAAGATCTCGATCTTTTCGATATCGCTCAGAAGAAGTGCAACCAAGGGTGCCAGGATCATAAAAAGAACTGTTGCTATGTGGCCTGTTGAGACCCCAGCAATTGCTACCGGAGACACCGCATAAAGAAATGCTGCCGGAATTGAGATCCAGGTGTTACTGGTTAGACGCTTAAGAAGCTTTGATGCGGTAAACATCATGACAACCGGCGCGACCAAAAAGAAGATTGTGATCAAGAACTGAACTTTGCCTAAGAAAATTAGGGATGCTGTTGCTGTGATTGCAACCCAAGTTGGAGTTGCAACCGTTGAACCCATTCCTACTTGGTGCCATGACTCAAAGTAAGTGCGCCACAAATCGGTCGCTCCCGCTGGCGAAATAGGTAAGGCACCCCCGACAAGTGCCCCAAATCTATTGCGAGAGTTGAGGAGGCTAAGCAGCGAGATTAAAAGGAAACCAATTACTTCTGGACGCTTGAAAACCCCAAACCAATGGTTGGTATTTACAGGAGTGAGTAGGTCTTCATCTTCATTGGTATCTAATACTGAAGCCGTTGAAACTTGATAGCTTTCGGGAAATAACTTTGCACGAACAGCATCGACAATACCTTCTGAAGCAAGCCGGATCTGTGACCAGCGGGGTGGAATGAATTCTGCAATAACTCTGGCTGAAACAAAGCGCTGCCTTTTTCGCACCTTACGCGCAGCAATTATCAACCCTGGTCTAACAATTAACGATCCAACAGCCAAAATTTCATCAGCCGCGTAACCAGGTAGTTTTGCAATTAAATAGCCAATAGCCCTAGCTATTGCTGTTCCAAGTATTTGAATTACCAGCCACGGCAAAATCCACCATGAAGAGTTGGAAAGTAAAACATAGGCAGCGTTACGCCGATCAAGTAATAAAGGTCTGTGAAGAAAAGCGCCATCGACTTCGACGATTCTGCGTTCATTAGCTGATGCTTGTGCGTGAAATGCAACCGCTCCCGTTGCAACCATTACAGAATGGCCTGCAGCACGTGCACGCCATCCAAAGTCAACATCATCTCTAAACAACGTCAGGTTGGGGTCTAAGCCACCGAGCTCTTCAAAAACATCACGCCGGATCAAAGCGCCGGCCGTGCTAACAGCTAATACATCATGGTTTCCATCATGTTGACCTTGGTCATACTCCAATGGCTCAAGCCCAGTCCATCGCGCACCATTACCTGCAATACTTACGCCGGCTTCAAGTAAATGTGTTCGATCATGCCAACCTAATAATTTTGGACCAACCATAACCACTTGTGGTCGATCATCAATTGCAGCTAATAATTCTGCGAGCGCAGTTGGTGCAGGAGCACAATCATCATGAATCAACCAAATCCATTCATGTTCAACTGGTTTAGGTAATTTGTTAACCGCTAAAGAAATTGCTTGACCAAAACCAGTTTCAACATCTGCCGAAATAAATGGGATGCGAGCAGATTTCAAAAGTTTTGTTGATGAATCCTGCGACCCAGTATCAACCGCAGTTATTAGATCAATTGGTCGAGTTTGCGAGGTTAGCGCTGCAACAACTTCGGGCAACCACACCGCTCCATTGTGGGAAACAAGAACAGCGGTTACACGATGCTTATCGACTGCGGCTTGGGAAGCCATAGGTATAACTCACTTTCTCGTTAGAGAAATGTGAACCTTACGCAGTACGACGCTTTAAGCGACG
>JBEANK010000013.1:0-14188 GCA_041165485.1 Actinomycetota bacterium
GCGGCTTCGAGCTCTGTGGCCAGTGATGATCCAACTCGACCGCAACCCATGATGACTACGTGCACAGGATGTAACTTACACCCATAAACTTCCTTCCATGGCATCAAAGAAGAGTTCGGCCTTAAAAATCGGTGATTTGATCGAACTCACAATTGAAAAGGTGGCACATGGTGGACATTTCATCGCCCGCCATGACGGGGCGGTAATTTTCGTTCGGCATGCAATCCCGGGTGAAAAGTGCACTATTGAAATTACAAGTACCGGTTCTTCCTTTAATCGAGCCGATGTCGTGGCGGTAACGGAGCCTTCCGAATACAGAGTTGAGCCTCCCTGCAAATATTCACATCGCACTGGATGTGGGGGCTGCGATTTTCAACATATCACCGCTGCACATCAACGCACTCTGAAGTCACAAGTGATCACAGAGCAGTTCTCGAGAATTGCTAAGAAAGAGATAAGTGTTGAGGTTGAAGAAGTTGGCCATTCTTTAGGGTGGAGAACTCGTGCTATTGCCACGACAAATCGCAATGGAAAGTTAGGTTTCTATAAATCACGATCTCACTCCATCGCACCAGTTGATAATTGTTTGATTTGTGTGGAAGGAATGAATTTCTCGGATATTTCATCCCGAGAGCTCAAGGGAGATGTTCGCGTCGAGATCAGTGCTTCCACGACTGGAGAAAGAAGTATCGCTCTGGCCCCGACACGTGGTGAGGAAAAAGCCAGACTTACTGAAGGCCCGGTGGTTTTGCATGAAGTTGTTGCTGGAAAAACTCTTGAAGTCAGTCATGAATCATTTTGGCAAAGTCATATAAAAGCCCCCGAGGTTTTAACTGCAGCTGTCCTGGGTTTTGCACAAGTGCAGCCGGGGGAGCATGTATTAGATCTCTACGGTGGAGTTGGTCTCTTCACCGCCGCCATCATTGATCTTGTTGGTGATAGCGGTCAGGTCGATCTGATTGAAGGTAGCAAAGTTGCGACTGAGGATGCGCGTAGAAATTTCTCTACATTTAAAAATGTAACAATTGCAACTGGTGATGTAGCCAAACTTCTGCCACGTGTTTCTGGTGCAGATGTTGTTGTGCTAGATCCACCACGTGAAGGCGCGGGCAAAGATGTCATTTCGCAAATTACTGCGTTACAACCTCGAGCAATTGTGTATGTGGCATGCGATCCAGCCGCCTTGGCCAGAGATACCGCCTATCTTGAAGATCACAGTTATTCGCTCGCCTCATTACGTGCTTTTGATCTCTTTCCAATGACACATCACATCGAATGTGTTGCCCTCTACGAGCGTGCTGAGGTATCTTGAGCGCTGGTCACGCGCATCGACGAAAGGCAGATAATGAGTAAAAACTCTTTCAACGCAAAAAAGAATCTAGAAGTTGCGGGTAAGAGTTTCGAGATATTTGATATCTCGCAGATCGATGGCGCAGCTAACCTTCCATATAGTTTGAAGGTACTGCTGGAAAACCTATTGCGCACCGAAGATGGCGCGAATATCACCGCTGACCACATTAAGGCACTTGCTGGGTGGGACCCAACAAGTGAGCCAGATACAGAGATTCAATTTACGCCTGCTCGTGTAATCATGCAGGATTTCACTGGAGTTCCGTGTGTTGTAGATCTAGCAACGATGCGCGAAGCGATCGTTGATCTCGGGGGAGATCCTTCGAAGGTTAACCCACTTGCACCAGCTGAACTTGTCATCGATCACTCTGTGATTGCAGATAAGTTTGGAAGTAAAGACTCATTTGAGCAGAACACAGATATTGAGTATGAGCGCAATCAAGAGCGCTACCGTTTCTTGCGTTGGGGTCAGACCGCATTTGATGAGTTCAAGGTAGTTCCACCTGGAACAGGAATTGTTCACCAAGTAAATATTG
The DNA here is from genome assembly GCA_041165485.1 of Actinomycetota bacterium. Taxonomy (GTDB): domain Bacteria; phylum Actinomycetota; class Actinomycetes; order Nanopelagicales; family Nanopelagicaceae; genus Planktophila. Next base: position 1,887 of record JBEANK010000013.1, read on the forward strand.
AGTACTTGGCTCGTGTTGTCATGACACGAACCGTTGAAGGAACTCTGCGTGCATACCCAGACACGGTGGTCGGAACGGATTCGCACACAACTATGGTCAATGGACTTGGAGTCCTTGGCTGGGGTGTTGGTGGCATTGAGGCCGAAGCTGCGCTGCTTGGACAGCCTGTATCGATGTTGATTCCACGTGTAGTCGGATTCAAGTTAACTGGCGAGCTTCCATTAGGCACAACCGCAACCGATATGGCTCTTACCATCACTGAGATTCTGCGCAAGGTTGGCGTTGTAGGTAAGTTTGTTGAGTTCTTTGGCCCAGGAGTCACCTCTGTACCAATGGCCAACCGAACAACAATCGGAAATATGAGCCCTGAATACGGCTCTACATGTGCGATCTTCCCAATCGATGAAGAAACTCTTCGCTACCTGCGCCTAACTGGTCGAACAGATGATCAAGTTGCATTGGTTGAAAAGTACGCGAAGACCCAAGGAATGTGGCATGACCCATCTCTAGAGCCACGTTTCTCACAAATTGTAGAGCTAGATCTTTCAACTGTTGTTCCATCAATTTCGGGACCAAAGCGTCCACAAGATCGCATTTCTTTGAGCGCTTCAAAGAGCGCATTTGAAAAGATTGTTCCAACCTACTTTGGAGACAAGACACAAAAGGGCGAGGTTGCGGCTGGATCAACCCGCGTTAAAAACGGTGATGTTGTAATTGCTTCTATTACCTCATGTACAAATACCTCCAACCCATCTGTAATGATCGGTGCAGCATTGCTTGCTAAAAAGGCGGTAGAAAAAGGTTTGCAGTCAAAGCCTTGGGTGAAAACAACTTTGGCTCCAGGATCAAAGGTTGTCACTGATTATTACGATCGCGCTGATCTGACTAAGTACATGGAGGCGTTGGGCTTTAACCTCGTTGGTTATGGTTGTGTTACATGTATCGGTAACTCAGGACCGCTTCCGATCGAGATTAGCAAAGCGGTAAATGAAGCAGATCTAGCTGTCACTGCGGTGCTTTCTGGAAACCGTAACTTTGAAGGTCGTATTAGCCCGGATGTAAAGATGAATTACCTCGCTTCACCACCACTTGTTGTTGCCTACGCCATTGCAGGCACCATGGATCATGACTTTGAAACAGATTCACTTGGAAAGGACTCATCAGGAAATGATGTGTACCTCAAGGACATCTGGCCATCACCTCAAGAGATTCAAGCTGTTATTGATTCATCAATCTCTTCTGAGATGTTTACAAAGGATTATGCAACGGTATTTGAAGGTGATCATCGCTGGAAGTCCCTTGCAACCCCAACGGGCAAGGTCTTTGAATGGGATGCCAACTCAACCTACGTTCGCAAACCTCCTTACTTTGAAGGAATGCCTAAGAATCCAACTCCTGTAACTGATATTTCAGGTGCACGCGTTCTAGCTGTTCTTGGTGATTCAGTTACAACTGACCATATTTCTCCAGCTGGAAATATCAAAGCGGATTCACCGGCAGGAAAGTACTTAGCAGAGCATGGGATTGAACGAGCAGATTTCAACTCATATGGATCTCGTCGTGGAAACCACGAGGTAATGATCCGTGGAACCTTTGCAAATATTCGCTTGAAGAACATGTTGCTCAATGGTGTTGAGGGTGGATTTACCCGAAACTTCCTGGCCAATGGTGATCAAACAACTATTTATGAGGCATCAGCGGCTTACCAAGCAGCTGGAGTTCCTCTAGTTATTCTTGCCGGTAAAGAGTACGGATCAGGTTCGTCACGTGACTGGGCCGCTAAGGGAACGGCATTACTTGGTGTACGTGCAGTTATCGCAGAAAGCTTTGAACGTATTCACCGCTCAAACCTGATCGGAATGGGTGTATTGCCATTGCAGTTCAAGGATGGAGATACCGCAGCATCTTTGGGACTTGATGGAACTGAAACCTTTGCAATCACCGGAATCACCGCACTCAATGATGGTGGTATTCCAAAGGAACTAACAGTCACCGCAGGGGATAAAACATTTACTGCAAAGGTTCGCATCGATACACCAGGCGAGGCTGATTACTACCGACACGGTGGCATCATGCAGTACGTACTGCGTTCACTTCTGTAAGAGTTTTAACTCTTAAGCAGGAAGGGAGGCAACTCCCTTTTCATGGAAACGCTTCCCGGTTACCGATTCGCTAATTCCTTCACGATCTAGGTACGGCAGAATTCCACCCAAGTGCATCGGCCATCCAGCGCCCATCAACATACACAGATCAATCTCTGCTGCCGTTGTTACAACGCCTTCATCCAACATCATGCGTGCTTCTTCAGCTAAAGCCTTGAGTGCACGCGCACGAACCTGCTCGGCTGTAGATGGAGATGAACCCTTTTCAATTAAGGCAAGCGCAGCTGGGTTTGCACCAACAGAACCATCCTCACCCTTGATGTAGAAGTTTCGAACACCTTCTTTAACCATGCGTTGCATAGTTGGTGAAATTCGATAACGAGGACCGAGGTTATTGTGCAAAGTCTCTGAGACGTGCAGTGCAACACCTGGACCAACAAGATCCAATAATTGGAAGGGAGACATCGGGAACCCGATCTCCATCATCGCAGCATCGGCAACTGCAGGGGATGTTCCTTCATCAACCGCATCGGTGACCTCACCCATGAAGCGTGTAAGCAAACGATTTACTACAAAGCCTGGTGCATCCTTACAAATAATCATGGTCTTCTTGAGTTCCTTGCCAACTGCAATAGCTGTGGCGGTTGTTGCATCATCTGTTGTAGATGTGCGGGCAACCTCTAGCAACGGCATAACCGCAACTGGATTGAAGAAGTGGAAACCAACTACTCGCTCTGGGTTTTTCAATCCTTCAGTCATTCGTTCTACCGAAAGGGAAGAGGTGTTTGTAGCGAGCACGCACTCAGGAGAAACGATGCTCTCCAGCTTCTTAAATAGTTCTTGCTTAAGTGAAAGCTCCTCAAAGATTGCTTCGATGACAAAGTCACATCCGGCAAATACTGATTGGTCCGCAGAGCCAGTGACAAGAAGTGATAATCGCCCAGCAGTCTCCGGACTCATTCTCTTCTTCTCCACTAGCTTCGCTAGTTCATTGTGCACCCATGCCACACCTTTATCGGCGCGGGCTTGATCGATATCCGTCATAACAACGGGACATTTCAAATTGCGGACCAAGAGAAGAGCAAGTTGTGAGGCCATCAACCCTGCGCCAACAACTCCCACCTTGGTTACTTTGCGAGCAAGAGCAGGCTTTGGTGCGCCTTCTACCTTCTTGCGCTTCTTCTGAATCAAGTTGAAGGCATACAAAGATGCGCGAAGGGGATCAGACATTGTTAAATCCGCAAGGACCTGATCTTCAGCATCAAAACCTTGACCCAACGTGTTTGTTCGAGCGGCAGCAATAAGTTCTAACGCCTTCATAGGGGATGCTATCTCTGCACCACCGTACTTCTTCAATGCCGCTGCCTTACCTGTTGCGAGGGCACTTTCCCACGCTGGATCATTACTGTAATCAACACGCTCGATCTTTGTTGTTCCATTTAAAACATTGACTGCAAAGCTAATAGAACGCTCTAGAAAATCTGCTGGTTCAAACATGGCATCAACAACACCAAGCTTGAGAGCATCCTTTGCCTTCATCATGGTGTTGTTATTTAAAGCGTTGAGCATGATCACCTGAACGGCGCGTTCCGGCCCGATCAACTTCGGCAGGATTGTCGCCCCGCCCCAGCCCGGAACCAGACCAAGGAAAACCTCAGGAAGTGCGGTAAATGCAGTCGATGCAACTGTGCGGTAATGGCAGTGCAGGCCAACTTCAAGTCCACCACCGAGTGCCAGGCCATTGATAAAAGCAAAGGTTGGAATTGAGCTTTCACCTAGTCGGCGAAATACATCATGACCCAACTTTCCAATTGCTAATGATTGGCTGCGCTCACTTAAAAAGGAGAGTGCAGAAAGATCAGCACCTGCTGCAAAAATAAATGGCTTACCTGTAATTCCAATCGCTGCAGGTTTGCGAGCGATCGCATCAGTAATCGCTGCATCTAACGCCTTAACAGATTGTGGGCCAAAGGTATTTGGGCGGTTGTGGTCATGGCCGTTGTCCAATGTAATCAATGCCATTGCTCCCTTGCCACCAAATGCGGCAAGATCGATATCGCGAACTAATGCGTTGGTAACAACCTCTTCAGGTGCTCCAGCTGGAAGAGTGATATCTGTGCTCATAATTACTTTGCTCCCTTGAAGTGTGGGTTTTCCCAAATAACAGTTCCGCCCATTCCTAGGCCAATACACATTGTTGTAATTCCGTAACGAACCTCCGGCTGTGCTTCAAAGGTGCGAGCAAGATTAAGCATTAAGCGCACACCCGACGATGCAAGTGGGTGACCTACCGCGATTGCACCACCATAAGGATTAACACGCGGATCATCATCAGCAATTCCAAAGTGATCTAAAAAGGCGATCACCTGAACTGCAAAGGCCTCATTAATTTCAAATGCGCCGATATCTTCAATCTTCAAACCTGCTTGCTTCAGCGCCTTAATCGTTGATGGAACAGGTCCATAACCCATAATCTCTGGTTCAACACCGGCAAAAGCAAATGTGACCATCTTGGCCTTGATAGTAAGACCTAGCTCTAAAGCTTTTTCTTCGCTGGCAAGAATCGCTGCGGTAGCACCGTCATTAAGTCCAGATGAGTTACCAGGTGTTACTCGACCTGATGGACGGAATGGAGTTTTCAAACCCGCAAGTCCTTCCATCGTTGTTTGAGGACGAGGTGCCTCATCAGCTGTTGCAACTGTCCAACCAAGCTCTGCGCTGCGTGCTGCGGTAGGAATCAAATCTCTCTGAATCTTTCCATCTGCATATGCCTGTGCAGTCTTCAATTGCGAGTTCATCGCATAACGATCAGCGCGCTCTTTAGTTAATTGTGGGAAGCGATCATGTAAACGTTCAGCGGTAGCACCCATAGCCAATGCATCTTGCTCGACAATGCGCTCTGCTAGATAACGTGGATTTGGATCCATTCCCTCACCCATTGGATGGTTGCCCATGTGTTCAACACCGCCTGCGATTGCAATCTCATTTGCACCCATTGCAATGGCTCCAGCAATTGTTGTTACCGCAGTCAATGCACCAGCACACCAACGATCGATTGAATATCCCGGAACAGTGTTTGGTAAACCTGACAGAAGTGCTGCGCTTCGACCGATATTCATTCCTTGATCACCAGTTTGCGTTGCAGCAGCGATCGCAACATCTTCAATTGATGCAGGATCAATCTTTGGATTGCGCTCTAGGAGCCCACGAATAGCTCGAACCATAAGATCATCGGCTCGAGTTCCGGCGTACATGCTGCCGGCCTTTCCAAATGGGGTGCGGACTGCATCAACGAGAACAACTGTGCGAGACATGGTTCATCCTTTGTCTAGGTATGCGCCAAATGTTACTCGTCAGTAAGGGTTTAGGACAGAACCCTTCTAGACCGGTTCCTCAGCCTCCGAGACCTCTGCCACAGGAACGGGAACCGGCTCACGCTCAAGGAGCGCCGCCGCCAAAGCGGGAGCAACTAAATCAATCTGCCACTTACGGGCACCGAGCTCTGCCAACCCCTTTTCAACCTCTGTGATCGACAGGGTTGTTGTTGCCCCGACCGGAGGCTTCCAACACATTCGTCGAACATGTTCAGGGGTAATTAAATTCTCTACTGGTATTTGATTTTCTTCTGCGATTAATTCAATTGCAGCACGTGCATGTGACAAAGGTGCAAACTTTTCTGGAAACTTATCGCGCCATAACTTAATTGGCGGCAGAGTATCTGCATTGGTTCTCATCGCAGGCCATTGATCTTCAGGTAGCGCGACAGCAACAGCTATCGAATCTAGCCACAATTGCAGATTTTCCATCCAACGGGCGCGCAGTCCAAGTGGTCGTAAACACTTCTCGAACTCTTTCTTGTTTGTTGGAACCGCGATTGCAAGTTCTACTATTGCGGAATCATTGAGAAGTTTTCCGGCCGCTATGTCTTGAGCAGATGCAACGCCGTCACGTGCAATCCACAAGGACTTGATAACAGCCAGTTGATCACGTCTTTTGATTTTGTGTATTCCTGAAGTCCTTCGCCATGGATCAACGCGCGGAGGAGCAGGTGGTGCCTTCAGAATTGATGCAAACTCTTCTAGCGCCCATGGCAATTTCTTTGCATCATCCAATATCGAATACATGCGATCGCGAAGTTCAATTAATAACTCAACATCCAATGCAGCATAGGTAAGCCACTCTTGCGGTAAGGGGCGGGCTGACCAATCCGCTGCGCTATGCTCCTTTGCAAGCAGGACGCCCATCAATGATTCAAGTAATGGGCCCAAACCCACCCTCGGCAAACCAGCGATTCTGCCTGCTAATTCAGTGTCAAAAAGTTTGATGGGATTGATGCCAAGCTCACGCAGACAGGGTAAATCTTGGGTACTGGCGTGAAGAATTACCTCATCGGTGTTGAGTAATGTGTTGAGCTCAATAAACAATTGATGTCCAGGGCCAAATGGAATTGGATCAATTAAATGAAGTCCACCATCTTTTCGTTTTATTTGAATGAGATATGCCCTGGCGCTGTATCGAAAACCTGATGCGCGTTCGGCATCTACGGCAAAAGGGCCAGAGCCTTGAGATAAGTCGGTGAGGGCTTCTTTGAAACTCAGTTCAGTTTCTATTACCTGCGGAGTTCCACCTGCTGGCTGCAGCAAAGGAGTAGCAACTGCCTCATCACTCATTTCTAGCGCCTGCGTGCAGAAGAGATAGCTGACACACCTTCTGGAACTGGAGGCAATCCTGCAACTTCAGAAATCAAATTACACCAACTCAGAATATGGTCGATGATCTCCTTGGGATCTTCGACAACTGGAGTCCATGAAGCTCTAATCTCGATCTCGGTTTCATTATTACGTGGGGAAAGTTTTCCAAAGGATGCACTTGTTACACGAGTAACTGTTCCACTGGGAGAGTTGTATGTGCAGCTATTTGCGTCAAGAGACTCGAGAAACCAGCTCCAGCCAACCTCTGGCAGCAGTGGATCCTCCTGCATTATTGGATCGATATCTGCGCTGACAAAGGTGACACAACGAAATTCGCCGTCCCACGTTGCCTGCCCACCAGGCTCATGTAAAAGTACAAAGCGACCATTGGCCACCTCATCCTCTTGCTCGCCAACCAATCCATTTGAAACATCGGCTGAGAATGCAAAGGCAAAGGTTGCAAGTTTTTGTGGAGCTGGAACTTCGGTAAGGGTTAGTTCCGATCTTGGTGTCACTGTGCGAAGGTGATCAATTAAGCGCTCAAAACCATTCGCATCCACAAGCTTAGGATAAAGATGAGTGCGCCTATTTCTTGGGAGGCGGGGCTGTAGCCTTACCCCTATGGCATCACTCTTGGCACTTATTTCAAGTGCGATGTGGGGAACGGCAGATTACTTTGCCGGCAGAATGAGTAAGCAACGCCATCCCTTTGCAGTTCTTGGGTTATCGCAGATCTTCGGATTAATTGTCGGAATATTGATTGTTCTCATTTCCAGAGATTGGCATGGACAGGCACTTGGCGTTGATGGATATCTCTTGTACGGAGCTCTCGCAGGTTTGTTTGGCTACATCGGTTTAGCCTGTTTATATGAAGGTTTATCGACTGGACGAATGGGAGTTGTTTCACCAATTAGCTCTATGAGTGCAGTTATTCCAGTTGCATATGCATTAATGACAGGTGATGCGTTAACGGCTATCACCTCAATCGGTGTTGTAATTGCGTTAGTTGGAGTTTTTTGTGCAAGCGGTCCCGAGCTTTCCAATGGTCTGCCACTAAAGCCATTGCTATTGGCTTTAGGTGCGGCAGCTGGTTTTGGATTAGCTCTGACATTTATTTCCATCGGTTCCAGGGAAAGTGCTTTGATGACCATGGTTTCAATGCGTGGGGCAACCTTCTTTGTGACAATTGCAATCGCATTGAGATTTAAGACAACGGGCGGATTTTCAAAAAGGGATATGCCACTATTAATCTTTATTGGCGCTGCCGATTTTATTGCAAATCTCTTGCTGGGGGTTGCGACTACCAAGGGCTTAGTTTCCGTCGCTATGGTATTTGGATCCTTGTATCCAATTGCAACCGCACTTCTAGCTTTCAAGTTTCTTAATGAAAGGCTTCATAAGGTTCAATATGTTGGAATTGCTTTGGCGGTAACTGGTGTATCAATAATCTCAGCTTTTTAATTATGAGCTGAGTAAAAAATAGTTCCCGCTTCTTCGCGCTTTTGCACTGTAGAAAAATGGGACAAAAGTTGCTTGATATCAATCTTTTCATCGCCACCAGTAGCGGGTGTGACGCTGAGCTCCATATGATCAATCAATGAATGAGTAAGTAACTCATTAATCATTGATACTCCGCCCTCAATCAAAATCTTCTCGCCAAACAAGGTACGGGCCTTTTCAATAGCGCTAGCGGGGGAGCAGTTCCAGAAAAGTGCTAAGTGATTTCCCTGCACTGGATTTACCAATGAGCGAGAGATGACGACGAGTGGGACCGGGGTCCGGTTATATGGCTCGTGACGGGCGGTATTGCCGCCCACGATGATGACATCAACCTCGCGGCGTCGTTGTAAGAAGGCTTTGCGATCTTCTGGCGAGCTCACTCCAGCAGATCTACTCTCTTTGGAGGTAGAACCATCGCTGCCAACTACCAAGGTTGCAACGACGCTCACATCTCCAAGTATTACTTACACCCCTAAATTTTTGTCAGTGACGCTCTGTACATTTAAGGACATGATCATTGATTGCTCAACATGCACCATGGCAGCTATCGCATGCAATACATGTGTAGTCTCCTTCTTCCTGGATAACACCTCACAGATCAGCGATGACACCGTTGATGCACTCTCTGTGTTGGCTGAGAGTGGATTGACACCCCCGCTTCAATTCAACGCTCGTGGAGCGTGAGACGGGGCAAATTCACAGCCGAATTACCCTTATTGAGGTTGAGCGGTGGGTATAGGCGCGGTTAGCCTTGCCCTTATGTCAATGTGGATACGCATCCTTACCGCCGTTGCGGTGGTTGCCGGGGTTTTAGTGCCCGTTGCAGCCTCTGGTGCACAGACCTTGGCTCAGGTTCAAGCCAAGGTTCGCCAGTTAGAAGAGGATGCAACCGCCGCAGCAGAGGGTGCCCAAGAGGCAAAGGTGAAGTTAGCAGCGCTTACTAAGACGCTTAATGGAATTAAGGCCAAGGCTGAGATCCAAGGACAGACCGTCTCAACACTTCAAAAATCCTTGGGAAGTATCGCGGTTGAGCAGTACAAATCTGGTGGCTTTGGTCAAAGCTTTGAACTTCTCTTTTCCTCCGATCCCGCTCTTTATCTCTCATCGGCGGGTGCATTAGATGCGATTACTCGACGTAAATCCGCTCAACTTCGAAAGTTTGAAACAGCTCAACAGCGTCTCAATGCAACAACTTTGACGGTCAATGACAAGATGGCATTGGTCGCAGCGGCGCAAAAGAAGTTAACTGCGCAATCAGAGCTAGCACAGAAAAAATTAGCAGAGGCTGAAAAACTCTTATCCAAATTAACCAAGGCAGAGCGGGAACGCTTGGCGCGTTTGGCGGAGGAAGAGGAAAACGCTGATCAAGCCTCTTCACTTAAGGCTGCACAAAGTGCAAGTGGGGTTTCTGGTCGTGCTGGAACTGCGCTCAAGTATGCGCTCAAGCAGATCGGTGATCGTTATGTGTTTGGTGCCGCCGGAATGGTTACCTGGGATTGCTCAGGTTTAACGATGCGCGCCTTTCAGGCAGCAGGTGTTTCCTTGCCACACTCATCTGCTGCACAATCTCGACTTGGTAAAAAAGTTTCCCTCAAATCGTTAAAGCCTGGAGATCTTCTCTTCTTCGGCCGCCCGGTATCTCACGTTGGAATTTACTTGGGTGGTGGAAAAATGGTGCATGCTCCACGATCAGGTTCACGTGTAAAGGTAGCCCCAAGTGGCTCACTGGGTAGAAAGCCGTTGGTAGGAGCTCGACGTTTCTAGTCCAGTTCTCTTTGTAACTAATGACTTTGGTCCACGTGCCGGTGGAATTGAAACCTTTGTTATTGGGTTAATCGAACGTAGACCTTTTGGTTCAACAATTGTGTACACATCTTCACAAGAAGGCTCAGCTGATTATGATGCCCAGTGGCTGCAGAAATACGGTGTTGTTGTCCTACGAGATCGCGCAAAGATTTTGCTTCCAACTCCGCGTGTTTCCCTCAACATTGCTCGGATCATTAAAGAGAGAGATATCAAGGTCGCAGCCTTTGGCGCAGCAGCTCCTTTAGGGTTGTTGTCCGCCTCCATGAAGCGTGCGGGAGTCATCAAAACCATTGCACTCACCCATGGACATGAGGTGTGGTGGGCGAAGGTGTTCCCATTTTCTTGGGCGATGCGCCGCATCGGTTCGACAGTTGACACCCTGACATATTTGGGTGAGTTCACCCAAGGTGCGATTTCAAACTCTTTAAGCGCTAAGGCCGGTCAATCGATGGTGAAGATCGCACCCGGTATCGATGTCGATCACTTTATCCCTGTTGATTCAACAGATTTAAGAAAAGAGCTTAACCTCGAGGGTAAAAAAGTAATCGTCTCTGTTGGACGTTTAGTTCACAGAAAAGGCCAAGATCACTTAATTGAGTCCATGCCACAAATCCTTGAGAGCGTACCAACTGCTCATCTTTTGATGGTTGGCACAGGACCGTACTTGGAGCACCTTGCCAAATTAGTTGCGCTCAATAAGTTAGAAAACCATGTTTCCTTCATTGGCAGAATTCAATACGCAGAACTTCCACGATTCATTTGCGCAGGAGATATCTTTGCGATGCCATCACGCTCTCGTCTTGCCGGTCTTGAAGTAGAAGGATTAGGAATCGTGTACTTGGAGGCAAGTAGTTGCGGATTACCTGTCATCGCAGGCTCATCTGGGGGAGCACCCGATGCAGTTATCGATGGTGTCACCGGATTTGTTGTAGATGGCACAAATAATCAGCAGATTGCAAAGAGTGCGATTGAACTTCTCAACGATCCAGCAAGAGCTAGGGCGATGGGTGCAGCCGGACGTCAATGGATAATCGACAATTGGCGCTGGGAAATTTGGTCAGCACGATTTAATGAACTATTAGGGCAGTAATCCTTTTTCTCTAGCAACTTTTATTGCCATCGTTCGATTGGTGGATTCCAGTTTTCTTAAAATCGAGGAGATATGAGTCTTTACAGTCGAAATACTGATGTACAAAGTAGCTGAAATCTCTAAGTTGCTGGCTCCTCTTGCTAATAAGTACAGCAGATCGATCTCACGTGGAGTCAGCTCGACCACACTTAACTCGGCTGTGGTGAGTGAGCTAGTAAAAGTACCTGGGTTAGCTATAGCAAAATGTAGAGTTGAGAGAATCTCCTCCATTGGCTGACACTTTGAAATGTATGCATTTGCTCCAGCTCGACGGGCAAGTTGGGCAAATAAAATTGGTTCATTGAGGGAGAGAACAATTATTGCCACTGTGGTACTGAGCTTCCTGATCCATTGAACCAACTCCAACCCTGAACCATCGGGCAGATTGATGTCAACGATAATCGCTTCAGGATTAAATGCTGCAATTTTGGAACGAGATTCCTTAATCGTTGCAGCTGTTTCTATGGATGTGTACCCATGTGCCTTGAGAGATGTAAAAAGACCATGTCGAACTACATCATGATCATCTACTACTAAGAGTCGGGGCATCACCTATCCAATGGGATCGTTACTCCAATCTTGGTTCCCTGTGCAATGGAATCAATACTGATTTCCCCATTGAGTTTTTCGACTCTCTCTTGTATGCCACGCAACCCATAGGAGCCTTCCCTAAGGCTAACTCCACCAACTCCATCATCCTGGATCTCAATCCGTACTTTGCTAGCACCTGAATGTTTTTCTATGTTGCGCAGAAGTTCCTGAACAATTCGAAGAGTCTCATGCATCGAATCCAGAGGTGAATTATCTCCTTGAAGCGGTGGCGCAGCTCTGAGCTGATGGATCTCTGATCGAACCTTCTCGATCAATGCGGTGGTTGAAAATCGAATCAGACGTAGTGAACTCTTTAGCTCAGGATCCTCGCACTGTGAAATCACCTGATCAATAGAAAAGCCCAGGACCACGAGGTCCTGGGCAATCCCATCATGTAACTCTTGTGCGAGGGTTACTCGCTCATTGTTCATTTTGTAAACAATGCTTCAATTTCTTTAGCGAACTCCTTCGCAACCACATGTC
>JBEANK010000014.1:0-13715 GCA_041165485.1 Actinomycetota bacterium
GTTGATGCAATCACTGCAGATGGCACATTGGCAGCAATTACAGATAAGTGGCTAGCAACTGATGCTGGCGCTCCTGTATTGAAGCCTTAATAGAGAATAAGAAGTAGAAGCGGTAGTTTGGCGGCCATGTCAGAGAAGCAAAGCTCTGCGTGGTCGCCAAGCTCACGTGAGATACAACGCCGGAAGTCTCGGCGTGCAATAAGCCGCAAGCAAGCAGGTATCGCTGCGGCTTCTTCTATTTTTGTTTTAGGCACCTTGTTTGCAATTCTTGTTACAAGTCCTGGCTGGGAAACGGTTAAAGCAACCTTCTTTGATATCGAATATGGCAAAGAGGTTTTCCCAACCGTTATAAAAGGTCTTTGGATCAATCTGCAACTCACATTTATTGGGGGAGCGGCAATTGGAGTTATCGCATTAGCTCTAGCTCTTTTGCGAACGACCAAATCTCCCGCACTTACTCCGTTTAGATTTTTGGCAACAGCCTATGTTGATATTTTCCGAGGTGCGCCTCTTATTCTGATTATTTTACTTGTTGGGTTTGGAGTACCTGCACTTGGGCTTAAAGGCGTTTCAAGTAATGTAATTTTCTTGGGAACAGTTGCAGTCGTACTTACTTACTCGGCATATGTTGCAGAGGTAATTCGAAGTGGAATCTTGTCGATTCACCCAAGTCAACGAGCGGCAGCCAGATCTCTAGGTTTAACTTCGGGTCAGACCATGCGCTTTGTTGTTTTGCCCCAAGCCATTCGCCGCGTGGTTCCGCCGCTACTAAATGACTTTGTATCTTTGCTGAAGGACACCGGCTTGGTATCTATTTTGGGTGTGACAGATGCTGTACGAGCAGCCCAGATCAACGCCAGCCGTACCTTTAACTACACCCCATATGTGGTGGCTGCAATCTTGTTCTTACTTATAACTATTCCCATGACCCGTTACACAGATAGAGCGATTAGACAGCGAACAAGTGCTCAGAATTCAGAAGGTTCGATCTGATGAGTAATGTCTTAGAGCTAGTAAATGTGCGTAAATCCTTTGGAGCTGAACTTGTCTTGAAGGATCTTTCACTATCTGTCCCAGAACACACAGCAACAGTTTTGATTGGTGCATCTGGATCGGGCAAATCAACTTTGCTTCGTTGCATCAACTTGCTGGAATCCATTGATGATGGACAAATCTTCTTAGATGGAGAAGAGATCTCTGATCCACTGATCAATGTTGATGATGTTCGACGTCGTTTAGGAATGGTTTTTCAGTCATTTAATCTTTTCCCACACAAGACCGTTCTGGAAAACATCACCCTTTCGCCGATCAAGGTACATGGCAAGAGCAAAGATGAAGCCAACTCACATGCGATGCACCTTTTAAAGCGATTTGATTTAGCTGACAAAGCAGATCAATACCCAGATCGCCTCAGTGGAGGTCAGCAGCAACGTGTTGCGATTATTAGATCTTTAGCAGTTAACCCACGTTTGCTTCTTCTTGATGAGGTTACATCAGCGCTAGATCCAGTTTTGGTGAATGAAGTTCTAAGTGCGGTGCGTGATCTCAAAAGCGATGGAATGACGATGGTGCTTGCAACACATGAGATGGGCTTTGCTACACAGGTAGCTGATGAGGTTTGTTTCCTCGAATCAGGAAACATTGTTGAGCGCGGAACAGCAGATCAGGTCTTGCATAATCCGCAGAATCCAAAGACTCAGGAGTTCTTAAAGCGGGTTCACCAAGCAGGTCGGCTTTAAAGAAGCACAGGCAAAGCCTCTAAGCCTCTCAGTGCAACATCTTTACGCCAAACAAGTTCATCTACCTTTGCATTTAAAGAGATGCTTGGAAATTTGGTCAATAACTGTTTAATTATTTCTTGGCCCTCAATACGTGCAAGTGGCGCTCCTAAACAAACATGAACACCTCTACCAAATGCTAAGTGCTTACGAGAATCTCTAGACAAATCAAACACATCGGGATTTGAGAATTCATTTTCATCTCTATTAGCTGACGAAAGCATTGGAAGTACAAGTTCTCCAGCAGGAATGTGGATTCCCGAAATCTCCATCGCTCTCTTTGTTATGCGCCAAGAACGAGGTACGGATCCATCAAAACGTGCCATCTCATCTACGGCTTTTGGAATTAATTCTGGGTTCGCTTGGATCTTCTTTATCTCGGATTTTGAATTCAAGAGTGCAAGCATGCCATTTCCAAGCAAGTGCGTTGTAGTCTCATGTCCTGCAACAAAAAGGGTTACAACGGTTGAAACAAGTTCTGAATCAGATAAGGAATCACCTTGGGTTTCAACATCTACCAAACCAGCCAAGATGTCCTGAGAAGAATCCAAGGCACCTTTGTCTCGCAGTGCTCTGCGCTCATTTGCTAAGCAAGTCACAAATTCACGAATTTCTTCGAGCATTGCCTCCGCATATAAAGCTTTAGCGGGATCAATTACTCCACCTTTTTCATAAAGCCCATTAATCGCGCCTGCCCACCGAATCAAATTAGGGATGTCTTCTTCTCTCGATCCTAATAGTCGACCAACCACTAAAGCAGGCACAGGTGTAAACACATCATGAATCAAATCCGAGGATTCACTTAGACCGGAAAGTAGTCGGCTAACTACTTCGCGAGCAATTGGACGCATTGCTTCAGAAACCTTAGGAGTGAAGGCTTGAGCAAGTAACCCTCTCAATCGTTTGTGCTCTGGAGCATCTGAGTGAGCTAACCCAGTAGCAAAGTGGCTTTGTAGAAGGGTTAATCTCTCCTTCACGGACGGATCAAGTTTGTTAATTAAGTGAAGGACTCTTCCTTTTGACGAATAATCCTCATGATTGTGCAGGATCTCAGAAACATCCTGAAAGCGGGTGACTACCCACCCTCCCAGCGTTTCACTGTAAAAGACTGGGTGATGCTTTCGCATCTCTGCAAATAGCGGAAAGGGATTAGAGAAATAAGTTGCATCTTCAAATGACTTTTTTAAAAGATGTTCCCCTTGCACAATTGAAACCTTATCAAGTATTTATATATATTGACATAGCGACTACAATTCTTTTAATGTCTAATCAGAGGCTCAGTGACTTTCCCAGTCGTGCCATTCCATTACTTGCATACGCAGCTGGTGATGCATTTGGTGTGTTTTACGAATTCTTAGATGTTCCAGAAAAGAATATTCCCCAGGAGTTAAAGGGCAAAGATGATTGGCCATTTGGTGGGGTAAGTGATGACACATTGCTCTCTGTTTTAACTATTAATTCTTTGAAAAAATCCTCACCCGCAGAAGCAGCAGAAGAGTTTTTATCGCAATTACGTATTGCCGTTCCTCGATTGCGAGGTCTTGGGCCAACTACGCGCACAGCACTTGGATTAGCGGTAAAGCCAGGAGAGCGTGGAGTTATTGGAGAAACTAATGGCGCAATTATGCGAACTGCCCTATGTGGTCTCTATTTGGATGAGAATAGAGATGAGTGGATTAAGGCATTGGTAGAGGTGACCCATAAATCTCCCAAAGCGATTGAGTGCGCACAAATTTCTGCTGGATTATTTGCTGGTGAAGAGTTTCCTGATTACTCAGGTTGGACGCCACCAGCAAGTGGAATTTCGTTAGATCCATTGGAGACTTTGCAAGCCGTTGTCTGGGTGGTGAAAAGAGCTGAGAATTGCGCAGATGCCTTTGCATTAGCGTGTTCTTTAGGTGGAGATACAGACACTGTCGCTGCGCTTTCAGGTGCCCTATTTGCAGCAAGGTGGCCAGAGAAAGCTAATTTCTATTCAATTCCCTGGATACACGATGTAGCGTGGGATGAAGTAGAAGATGACCTTATGAATTGTGCAGATATGTTGGTGGAACGAAATGGTTAAAAGAGTTTGGGTTCAGGGACCCATCGCCATCGACACCGTTGTTTACCTTGAGAAATTTCCTACACCTGGAAGTTTCATGAACTCAATCAAGACTATAGAAAGAACTGGTGGAACATCTGCCAACGTTGCCTTAGGTCTATGTACAACCGGTGTTGAAACAAACTTTGTTGGTTACCTTGGCAATGATGACAATGGAAAGAAACTACGTGAAGTTTTGAATAAGAGTCAGATTAATTCATCAATCATCACCGAAATTGACGGTCCAACCTCGCACGCACTTATTTTGGTAGATGAGAAAGCGGAACGAACAATTATTTCAATGACGACGCCATATTTGCGTGAACTTCGAATGGATAATGTTCCTTTTGCATCTCCAGATATAGTGGCCTTCATTCTGTGGCGTGAAGAGTTTTTAGGTGATTTACAACGAGCTGAAGAGTCCGATTGTTTCACGGTGGTTGGAGCATCCGCGTTAGTTGATGCACAGGTTAAACATGCACATCTGGTTCTTGGATCGGTATCAGATATTCCAAGTAGTGTGAATCCCAAGGATCACTTAGATCGATTTGATGCAATTGTCTTAACCGATGGGCTTAATGGAGCTCGATATTATTCAAAGGAAGTAGAGCTGCAGCAAACTGCATTTGAGGTTCAAGCGGTGGATGCTACGGGAGCTGGAGATGCATTTATTTGTGGGTATCTAACCGGCTTAGCTAATGGGCTTGAGGCAACGAAGTGCCTTTTAATCGCTGCTCAATGGGCGGCATCTTCTGTTCAAGTTAACTCCTCGATTCCACCAGCCTTTGACCTTGTTCGTAAGGAGTGGGGAATAGAATTGGGATTATGAGCGTATTTAATCAACGAATTCAGCCGCTTCGCGATCTGATGAAAGCAAAAGGTCTTGACGCCTTTGTATTGCGCCGTAATCCAAATTTAGCCTGGGCGATCGCAGGGCGTGCACATGTTCCAACAACAATTGATATGGCCTGCTTTGATTTAATCATCACCCACGATTCAGCAACTGCAATCACTAATGTTGTAGAAGCACCGCGTTTGATTGCTGAAGAGTTACCGATTGAAGTAACGGTCCAAACAATTAAATGGTCAGAAGGTCGAGAACCACTTCTGCCAACTGGTTCAAAGGTTGGAAGCGATCAACCTGGTGCAGATCGCATTGATCTTGGTGTTGAGGTCGAAATGATTCGTGCATCATTAATTGAAAAGGATCTTGCACGCTTTAAAGAGATCTGCGTTGATGCAGCTGTTGCATTAGGTAATGCGATGAAACAGGTAGAAAGTACAGATCGCGAAATCGATGTTGCAGGTTTGATTACGCACGCACTTTGGCAAGCAAATCTTGAGATTGCATTTTTAGGTGTCGCCGGCGAAGAACGTGTTCATAAATTTAGACATCCATTGCCAACCGAGGCCGTTGTTGGTAATCGTATATCTGCTTCAATTTGTGCAAAGCGAAAGGGCCTGATCGCTTCAGTTACAAGAATCGTGACATTTGGTTCAGTCACAGATCAGATGGTTTCTGATTACACATCGATTTTTAAAGTTGAAGCGGCGCTGCTAGATGCAACAGTTGTCGGAAAGCCTTTTTCAGATCCAATCAATGCTGCGATTGCGGCATATCCAGCTAATGGCTTTGATGCCGATGAATGGACCAAGCACCACCAAGGTGGCCCAACCGGCTTCCTGCCCCGCGATTGGCCAGCTAATCAGGGCAGTGCACGCTTGATTGCGCCTAACCAACCCATCGCCTGGAACCCAACGGGCAAGGGCTGGAAGGCTGAGGACACCATTGTGGCCACAGATTCAGGCGTAAAGATGCTCACGATCGACCCAGATTGGCCCACTTTTGAGGTCAATGGTCGGACCAGAGCCTTTCTCCTTCAAAAATAGCGGTCATCACAGTCTTATAACGACGCGTAAAAACCCCCATCTAGCATTGACTCCCACCTATTCCAGTGGCACGCTCTGCCAAGAGGTCTTACCACTGGAGGTTTAATGAGCACCGTAGCTCTCGTCGCACTAGCGCGTCCTACCTTCGACCTCACATGCGCCCAAGCCAACTTTGATTCCGCTCGTGGTTTGCTCACCGAGCTAGGGGCAACGGTTGTCGGGCCTGAAGATTTAGTGATGACCGTTGACGATGTAGCAGCGGTAACTCTTCCACATGCTGATCTACATATTTTATTTATGGCTTCATTTTCAGATGCATCACCAGCGGTTGAGCTACTTGGAAAAGTAAAGGGACCAATTCTTGGATGGTCGATGCGTGAACCGGGTGAGGTCGGGGAGCGTTTGAAATTGAATTCAATGTGCGGCGTAAACCTTGCAGCACATGCGTTGATGAATGTTGGTCAATCAATTCGCCATATTCATGGAAACGCTGATGAGCCACAAGTGCGTGCAGCAATTAAAGATGCGCTCGCAGGAAAGTTACCTGAAGCATCAACTCCGAAGAGTGTAACTGGTGAACTTGGTTCTGAAGCAGATGCACAAAAAGCTTTTGATTGGATGAAGGGCAAAAAGATCGGCGCAGTTGGAGATGCGCCAATTGGTTTTACTCCATGTGTTTATGATGCACAGCAAATCCGTTCACTTTTTGGATTAGATATTCGTCAGATCACAATTGATGATGCCTTTGGAAAAATCTCAGAGGTTAAAGAAGAAGCTCGCGAATTAGCCTATGCAGGTGCACTTGCTGCACAACCCTCACTAGCATCTGTCAATGTAGATGAAGCTAAAAAGGTTTATGGCGTAGAAGTTGCTCTAGATAAGTGGCGTGAAGATGAGCTTCTTGATGCAATCGCGATTCGCTGCTGGCCCGAGTTTCCAACTGAAATGGGAGCCTGTATTTGTTCGTCATTAGGACGCCTTGCGGACCGAGGCACAGTTACTACCTGCGAACGTGATGTTTTAGGCGCGGTCACAATGATGATGTGCGAGGCACTTGGTTCTGATGAAAACTACTTGGTAGATATCGTCGACCTTGATGCTTCACAAGGCTTAGTGCGTTTGTGGCACTGCGGATCTGCAGCAACAAAACTTGCAGCTGATCCAAAGAATGCAACGCAATCAATCCACTGCAATCGCAAACTAGGCGTTGCAGGTAATTTTCCGCTCAAGACCGGACCAGTAACACTGTTCCGCATTGATCGGGATGTAGATCCGAGCAATAGCACGGGTTTACGCATGGTTGTGAGCCGAGGGGAATCAATCCCAGCTCCCAATCACTTCCAAGGCAATACAGCAACGGTTATCACTCAACCTGATGCCGCTGCATTAGTGAATGGAATAGTCACTGGTGGATATCCGCACCACTTGGTCATCTCGTGGATCGATGTGCGACCAGGTATTCGCCAAATGGCAAAGATGTTAGGGATACCCCTCACAGAATGGTAAACAACAACAAACCCTCTAAAGCAAGGATAAAAATGAAAACTAAAGGACACAAAGCCTTTGCTTCACTCCGTGCTGGTGTAGTTGCAACAGTTGCTGCGGCACTTGTTATCACTCCACTTGCAGTTGCTAACTCTGCCGAAGTTCCAGCATTCGGTAAGAAGTGCACAACAGAAGGCGTAAGCACAGGACAAAAGACAACATCACTCATTTGCGCAGAAGGCTCAAATGGAAAGTTAACTTGGCAGCGCGTACGCCTAGGTTCCACAAAGGCAAATCCAGTGGCAAATTTAACTCCACCAAAAGGAAGCATTGAATTTCACCACTGGCGCTCAGAGGACAAGATAGTCTTTCAGGGAATTATCGATGACTTCCAAGCAAAGTACCCAGGAACAAAGATCACGCAGGTAATTACTGATTCAACAAATTACCAGAACCTTGAACTTTCAAAGGTCAGCGTTAATCCAAAGGCTGCGTTGGTAACTATTTTCCGTGGCCAGCAGTTCACTGACTTCTCAAAGGCAAACATGATGGTAGATCTGTCTAACGAGCGCTTTGTAAAGCAAAACGTTATTCAATCTGCTCTGACACCTGGAATTCTGAACGGCAAGGTTTACGCTGTTCCTTACCAGTCACTATTTAACAACCCTATTTACAACACAGAAATGTTTGCAAAGAATGGCTGGAAGACTCCAACAAACTGGACTCAATTACTAGCATTCTGCAAGACATCGAAAGCAAAGGGAATTATTCCTTTCGCATGGCCTGCAGCAACAAAGGGAAATGCTGGTCAGATCATGAACGCAATGATGATGAACTCTGATTCATCGATTGAAGCGATCACAAAGCATGTGAACGATATTCAGGCTGGCAAGGAACTTGTAACCGATGCATGGTTCAAGGGAATTGCCACAAAGTATGCTCAGATGAACGATGCTGGCTGCTTCCCTGACAATGTTGTTGCATACACAGATGTTGCAGCTCAGGCAGATTTCGCAGCTGGAAAGGCTGCAATCTATCCAACTGGAACTTTCGGAATGGGCGCTATCAAGGCGCTTAATCCATCAATGACTGGAAAAATGGGAATCTTCGGAATGGTAGTAGTTGATTCAAAGCCTGTTTATGAGGGAATCACAAACAACACATTCATGCTCTCAATCAATCCAAAGTCAAATAGCACAGATCAGAAAATCGCACGTTCATTTATGTCATACCTTTTGACAGCGCCAGTTGCTCAGAAGTATGCGGTTGGAACTTCACAGCACGTTTCAGTGATCAATGTTGATTATGCAGCAAACATTGATTTGCTAAACACTTCAGTAATCATGGGTAAGAAGCTAGTTCTAGCTCCTCGCTTCCTGTTTACAAATGGTGCTGTTGCAACTCCAGTTGAACTTGCACTTATGGCTATCGGATCCGGTAAGAACGTCTCAGACGTCCTCGCTGATACCGCTAAACAGATCAAGACTGCTTTAGGCGCTTGATAACAAAGGCAATCAATAGCCGTACCGGCGCTCTGCGAAAGAGCGCCGGTACGGCTTCACCTTTTAAAAAATCCCAAAGGCAGAAAGAAAAGAGAATCCTCTTATGGATGGCTCTTCCAGCCTTTGCGGTCTATGCATCCTTGTATCTATATCCAGCTCTTACAAACCTGCTTTATGCAACTCAGCGTTGGGATGGAATCACAGCACCTGAATTTACAGGCTTCCGAAACATCACCTATTTACTAACTCAGGATGATCTTTTCCGTAAAGCTTTGGGAAATAACTTGCGTTTCATGCTGGTTGTTGTAATTTTCCAGACGGGCTTTGCACTCTTGTTCGCCACTTTCCTTTTGAAGAATTCAAAAACAAATATTTTCTTAAGAATCGTTTTCTTTTTCCCAACAATTCTTTCTTCTGTTTCAGTCGGAATTATTTGGACTTTTTTATACGATCCAAATTATGGTTCAATCACAGCATTCATGAAAGCCATAGGATTAGGCGATCGTGCTCCACTTTGGCTTGGCAATGAAAGCCTCACTCTTTATTCGATCGCTCTTACCCAAATTTGGTTTCACACTGGTCAGATGATTGTGATTTATGTTGCTGGATTGCAACAAATTCCGAAAGAGCTTTATGAAGCTGCGGAAGTCGATGGCGCAACGAGATGGCAACAATTCAAGGGAATTACATGGCCAATGGCTTTGCCTACGACAGCCGTCGTCGTTGCATACACAACTATTCAGACTTTCAGGGCATTTGATTTAATTTTTGCGATGACAGGTGGAGGCCCAAGCTACGCATCCGAGATTCTTGTTACTCAAATTTATAACACTGCGTTTATTAGCCAGAAATTCGGTTACGCATCGGCTCAATCAGTTGTGCTGGTCGTGCTTGTCCTATTTATAACGTGGTTACAGCGCAAGACATTACGTTTAAATGATGGGACCAAATAATGTATAAAGTGTTAAGAAGTAGTCTTTTGTCCCTTTATGCAGCGATTATTTTGGTTCCTTGCATGATTGTCATTACTGGAGCATTTAAGACTGACTTTGAAATTTACACAAAGCCGTTGTCGCTACCTGCTAAATGGAGTTTTGATAATTTTAGAAAATTATTTATCGAAAGTAATATTGCGAAGCCATTTTTCAACAGTGTGATTGTTGCTGTCTTTTCCGTTTTGATTACACTGCTATTTGCTAGCTTGGCAGCGTATGCAATTTCAAGACTAATGACTGTGACCGGAAAGGTACTTTTCTTACTTTTCTCACTAGGCTTAGCTATTCCAGGACAAGTAAACATCATTCCAATTTTTCAATTGTTTGTGAAGTTGAATCTAAATAACTCACTCATTGGATTAATTTTGGTAAATATTGCATTGACATTACCAATTTCGATCTTTATTCTCTCAGCTTTCTTCAGGGATTTGCCAAAAGAAATGTTTGAGTGTGCAGGAATGGATGGAGCTGGCCAATTCAGAATTTATCGATCGATTGCATTGCCTTTATCCATGCCAGCATTGGGTGCAACGGCAATTTTCTTGTTCGTTATCTGTTGGAATGATTTGCTATATCCACTTATGCTCATTACTGAAACAAGCAAGAAGACACTTCCACTTGTTTTGATTGACTATAAAGGCGAGTATTTTGCGAGTTACAGCATGCAATTCGCTGCAATATTAGTGGCATCTCTTCCTATGGTGGTTATGTATCTCTTCATGCAACGCACTTTCCAAGCAGGATTGACTGCTGGCGCGGTTAAGGGATAACAGTGAGCGCAATTACTTCACTAGCTCCACAACGTGCTGCTCGCATTGCAACTCAGTTGATAGAGTTGATTGAAATACAAAAACTGTCACCAGGAGACAAACTCCCACCTGAGCGTCAACTAGCTGACTTACTTGAAGTTAGTCGTCCAAGTTTGCGTGAAGCGCTACATATACTGCAGGCACAAGGACTCGTTCGAATTAAACATGGACAAGGCACATTTGTTCAGGAGCCAGTTGTAGCTCAAGAACTACGGGCATCCGTTATGACTAAAACCCATGGACTAAATGAACTCTTCGATGCACGTGAGGTACTAGAGGTTCCAGCATCTAAGTGGGCCGCAGAAAAAGCTACCAAGGAGGATATTCGCTTACTTCGCGCAACTTTGAATCAGATCGACACAATTACAGCAATTGAGCCGATTGACTTTGATCAGTTACAGGCACTTGATGCGAAGTTCCATCTGACCATTGTTGGCATTGCTGGAAACCGTTTTATCAATCAGACTCTCAACGTTTTACAAGATGTAATGAAGATGTCTATGGAAACAACCTTACGATTACCTGGTCGCTCTGATATTTCCCGCAGCCAGCATAATGAGATTTTGGCTGCGATTGAAAATGGCGATGGCGAACTGGCTTCGAAACTAACTCTTCAACACATTTCGGGCGCACGATCAACAGCTCTCGCAGATGCAAAGATGAGAGAGAACAATTGAGCTCTGTTCAAGCGGTCTGTGTCGGTGTTATAACTATCGACACCATTGCATTGGTTGAAAAATATCCCGGCGAAGATGAACGAGTACTTGCGGAACAAATTTCACGTGGGGGTGGTGGACCTGCTGCCGTTGCTGCCGTTGCCTTGAGTCGATTAGGAGTTAAAAGCGCGATTGTTGGCACAATCGGTGATGATGCAGACGGTAAAGAAGTTTTACGGATTTTTGCTCAAGAAGGCGTGGATACTTCAGGCGTATCCATCGGACTATCAGCAACAGCTGGAAGTGTGATTGTTGCTTCAAAACAACACAGCGCTCGAGCAATCAGTACGCGTCAACCAGTAGTTCAAGCTCCTATAAATGATGCAGCTAAGAAGTTAATTACTGGTGCGCAATGGGTGCATGTTGATCATGTCGGAATCAAGCGTTTAGATGAGATTGGAATTACCCGCGGTAAAGGTCCTCAGATCTCTTTTGATGCAGGTTATGGAGTTGAAAACTTTGATCCAATTGTTGTTGATTTGTTTGTTCCTACCGATCGCCAGATGGCGCTTCGTTATCCAGGTGTAGATCTTTCAGTTGCTTTAGAAAATGATTCTTTAAAGGCTGGAAATACTGTTGTAGCTACTCAAGGGTCAGCAGGAAGTGCTGCCTTTTCACCTGAAACAGGCCTCGTTACCGCCCCAGGATTCAAGGTTGAAGTCGCCAGCACATTAGGCGCAGGCGATGTATTTCATGGAGCCCTCGTTGCTCAATTAATTCACGGTTATTCATTACAAGAGGCGTTGCGTCGAGCGAATGCGGTTGCTGCACTGTCATGCCGCGGCCTGGATGGTCAATCAATGATTCCAACAACTACTGAACTCGATGCATACCTGGAGGCCCACTAATGAGAAAACCACTAACTAATTTGGCACGTCCATCAGGAGCATTAGCGATGGTTGCAGTTGATCAGCGTGAAGCATTACGCGGAATGTTCGCAGCTCACCAAAGCACTCCAGTACCAGATTCACAACTAACTCAATTCAAGGTTGATGTTGCACGTGAACTTTCACCTTACGCCTCAGCACTCCTTGTAGATCAAGAGTTTGGAATCGATGCAATTGTTGATCAGAAGGCGTTGAAAGGTGGATGTGGACTAATTGCAGCAGCAGATCTATTAGTAGGGCCGCCAGGTGGTGCAGCGACAGATACTGCAGTTGATCCAGGTGTTGATCCAATTCGTATGCGCGATATTGGAAGCGTTGGACTGAAGTTTCTTGTTTTATGGCGCAATGATGAATCACCAGATGTTCGCGCTAAGTTAGTCGAAGATTTCAATAAGCTCTGTGAAATTTCAGGATTGCCATCAATTATCGAAATCATCGTTAAGCCGCCAACAGATTCATCAAGAAGCTTCAATCGTGAAGAGGAGTTGATCATTGCAGCAAGAGAAGCAGCTGCATGGAAGCCAGATCTTTATAAGGCAGAGGTTCCATTCCATGGTGAAGGTGATTTAAACCTTGTAACCAAGAATGCAGAGAGAATTTCAGAGGCTATTGGTTCTCCATGGGTTGTTCTTTCAAACGGAGTGAAGCAACCATTCTTTAATGATGCGGTTAAGGCGTGCGCGATGGGTGGAGCAAGTGGTTTCCTTGCTGGACGTGCAGTTTGGGCGGACATCGTGAGCTCACCAGATATTCCAAAAGCGCTACGTGAAATCTCTATCCCACGCCTAGAACAACTGGCTGAGATCGTTGATACTCATGCAAAGCCTTGGACTAGTTGGTAATTAGTTGAATCATTCTCTGCACAGCTGATTCTGGATGAGTTGGATTTACCAGCATTACATTCCCATTAGGTGATTCACTCCAAAAACTTAGACCGTCTGAATCAATTCTCACCTTTCCAGCAGATGAGGTTTCAAAAAATTCTGGAGCCAACAAGGACAAAGCAGCGATTGGATCGTGGGGGATTGTCCAGTCTTGATTTCTAGGTTCAATCCAACTCATTATTTCTGAGTAGAGCAGTGCTCCAAACACGGCTGTATTTCTAATCTGTTCAATTTCCTGCATTCCAATGATGGTTTTTTGCGAACTTGGCAAATCCAAAATTGTGATAGGAACATTTGATTCTAAAACAATTCTGGCGGCATCAATGTCACATTTAAAATTATGTTCCACTTTAGATTGCGTGAAATCGCCTCCCATAATCCAAATCCGTTTAACCTTATTTTCAAAGTCACTTGAACGTTGGATAGCACGAGCTATATTTGTTAAAGGTCCGATCGCAATTACATCAATCGATAGAGGCTGAGCAATAACCGCTTCGATTAGGAAATCGACGGCTGAAGTAGCTTGAGGAGTGAAGGAAGCTAGACTCTTAAAGTTTTTACCTTCTGAACCAGACATCCAAACTTCGCGTCCAGAAATCGTTTTATCTTCGCCAATGTAGGTGGGAATTTCTCTGTTAACCATGGAACATAGATTCATCGCAATTTGAGAGCGTAGGCGAACATCA
>JBEANK010000015.1:0-13097 GCA_041165485.1 Actinomycetota bacterium
AACTCTTGGTTACTGAGCATCATTGAGCTTTCTGTAGATTTCTTGGGTAGCTGTTGAGCTATTCATTGTGTAAAAGTGTAGGCCTGGTGCACCAGCGGCCAATAGATCTTTACAGAGTGATGTTGCTATCTCTACGCCTAACGCACGCACGGCGTGTGGATCATTTTCAACCTTCGCAAAAGCATCAGCGATGTGTTGTGGAATTGGAGTGCCACCAAGTTCGGCCATGCGATGAAGTAATTTAACGTTGGTGACCGGCAGGATGCCAGGAATGATTACTAACTTTGATCCTCGGGCCGCAAGAGCTTCCACTAATTTGGTGTACTGCTTTACTTCAAAGAAAAATTGTGTGGTTGCAAAGGTTGCGCCTAGTTCTTCTTTGCGAATAAGTACATCTACATCTTTTTCAAACTCTCCGTTAGATGCAGGGTGACCATCTGGAAATGCAGCAACTCCGATTGTAAAGCCACCAAACTCGTCAGCTAATTGAACTAACTCATCAGCATGATTAAAACCACCTGGTGTTGGAGTCCATGGCGCACTTGGTCCACCAGTTGGATCTCCACGTAATGCCAAAATACTTGTGATTCCTGCTTCTTTATAACTGTGCAAAATTGCGATCAATTCATCACGAGTGGAACCAACACATGTCAGGTGAGCAACAGTTGAAATACCTGTTCGCTTAGTAATTTCTTGAGCGATTCGGATTGAGCGATCTCTGGTCGAGCCGCCAGCGCCATATGTAACTGAGACAAAGTCGGGGGCGATTGATTTAAGCCCGTCGATGGCAGCCCACAGCCGTTCTTCACCCTCAACATCCTTTGGAGGGAAGAACTCGAATGAATACGAAGTGCGGAGTACCACGGTGTGAGGGTACCGTTACCGCGTGAGTTCAGAGCCGAAGGCAACATTAAAGAGCGTGCGTAGCGCCGTTGAAGAAGAGCTAAGTATCTTCCTCAACCGCGAAAGCGCATATCTGAATTCGATCTCATCAGATTTATCACCCGTATCAGACGCCCTGACTTCATTCTTGTTAGATAGTGGCAAGCGACTTCGCCCACTGTTTGCCTATGCAGGATTTGCAGCTGCCGGTGGATCAATTGAGAAATCAACTACCCGTGCAATGGCCGCATTAGAGTTATTACAAGCCTGCGCACTTATCCATGATGACTTGATGGATGGATCAGACACTCGCAGAGGAAAGCCATCTATCCATAGACATTTTGAATCGATCCACGTTCAGGATCAACTAGATGGTTTTGCGCCTCAGTATGGATTATCTGCAGCGGTCTTACTTGGCGATCTTGCACTTGTCTGGTCTGATCAAATGCTTAACAGCGCGGGATTATCCACCCAACAGTATGCGCGAATGATCCCTTTATATAACGAGATGCGTGTTGAGTTAATGGCTGGACAGTTCTTAGATATTCACGAACAAACTCAAAAAGACACCAGCACGGATCGTTCAATGAAGATTGCTCGATACAAGTCAGGTAAGTACACCATTGAACGTCCACTGCATTTGGGCGCTGCCATGAGTGCAACGCCAAATAATGAAATCTTTGACGCACTATCTGCGTATGGCCTGCCATTGGGAGAAGCATTCCAACTTCGTGATGATTTGTTAGGCGTCTTTGGAGATCCAACAGTCACTGGAAAGCCAGCAGGTGATGATCTTCGTGAAGGCAAGCGCACTGTTTTGATTGCAATGACTCATGAGCGCCAATCTGTGGCGCAGGCAGAAACCTGCAAGAAGTATTTCGGTCGACATGATTTGGATGCACAAGGCGTGGCCGTACTACAAGAGATTATTGAATCAACCGGTGCGCGCGCCGAGCTTGAAGCAACCATTGAAAGATTAACCGATGCAGCATTGACTGCAGCTGACTCATCACTTTTCACCAACGATGGAAAGGCTTTGCTCGTCGAGCTGGCTAACATCGCAACTAAAAGGAGTGCTTAATGCCTGCTCGCGTCAAAGGACCCACAGATCATGTCGTCATCGTTGGAGCAGGTTATGCCGGCTTAAGCGCTGCGCTTCGTTTGGCAGGTGCTGGTCGTAAGGTAACTGTGATTGAACGTGAATCAGTTCCTGGTGGACGAAGCGGTTTGTTGAAGAAGGATGGGTACTCATTTGATACCGGTCCAACTGTTTTAACTATGCCTTCCCTGATTCAAGATGCTTTTAGTTGCGTCGGAGAAGATATGAAGGACTGGGTTGAACTCATGCCCGTTTCTCCTTTATATCGCGCCTACTACGCAGATGGATCACAACTAGATGTCCATGCAAATACCCAGCAAATGGAAGCTGAAATTGCAGAAAAGATAAGTCCAGAAGAGGCTGCCGGATATGCCCGCTATGTAGATTTTGTAACTAAGTTATACAAGTACGAGATGAATGATTTCATCGATAGAAATATTGACACACCTTTCAATTTGCTAACACCGAATTTGGCACGTTTGATCGCTTTAGGTGGTTTCCGTCGGCTATCACCAAAGGTGAATCAATTTATGAAGGATCCACGCTTGCAGAAGGTGTACTCATTCCAGGCGATGTATGCAGGTGTTAGTCCGCAGCAAGCGCTGGCAATATATGCAGTTATTGCTTACATGGATTCAGTTAACGGAGTTTTCTTCCCGAAAGGTGGAATGCATGCAGTACCTCGTGCCATGGCTGCTGCTGCACAAAAACATGGAGTTGAATTTAAGTACAACACAACAGTTTCAAAGGTAGATGTTCAGAATGGTCGCGCAAAAGCGGTCATCACAGAAGATGGTCAGCGCATCGAGTGCGATGCAATCATCTTGAACCCTGATCTTCCTGTTGCTTGGCGTGATTTGCTGGGCAAGACCCCACTTTCCGTAAAGCGCCTGAACTACTCCCCTTCATGTGTAACTATGTTGGTTGGTTCATCCAAGAAGTACGATTTTGCCGCTCACCACAATATTCACTTTGGTGAATCATGGGATGGCGTCTTTGATGAGTTAATCAAGCAGAAAAAGCTCATGAGCGATCCAAGTGTTTTGGTAACGATTCCTTCAATGGATGATCCATCACTTGCACCTGCTGGAAAGCATTCTTATTACGTGCTGTTTCCTACCCCAAATCTGAGTGCGGATATTGATTGGACCAAGCAGGCCAAGCCATATCGCGATCACATGATTGAGATTTTAGAACAGCGTGGATACACAGGCTTTGGTGATGCGATTGAAACTGAAGTTCTCACAACCCCACTTGATTGGAGAAATCAAGGAATGGAGGAAGGAGCTCCTTTTGCTAGCGCACACACATTCTTCCAAACGGGTCCATTCAGACCACGCAATATGGCGGCAGGAATAGAAAATGTTGTCTTTGCAGGATCTGGAACTCAGCCTGGTGTGGGTGTTCCGATGGTTCTGATCTCAGGGCGCCTTGCAGCAGAGCGCATTG
The DNA here is from genome assembly GCA_041165485.1 of Actinomycetota bacterium. Lineage (GTDB taxonomy): Bacteria > Actinomycetota > Actinomycetes > Nanopelagicales > Nanopelagicaceae > Planktophila. The sequence goes on from JBEANK010000015.1 coordinate 3,431, forward strand.
TGGGACCAGTTAAGTAAATGGATGAGCTAACCGCTGCAGGGATTACAGATCCCGATCTTCGTTCGTCGTACGAAGAGTGCAAGCGGCTCAATGCACTACATGGAAAGACTTATTACTTAGCGACCTTGTTGTTGCCAAAAGCCAAGCGTCCCTTTGTTCATGCGCTGTACGGCTTTGCGCGTTATGCAGATGAGATCGTTGATGATTTGGCATCAGAGCTAAGTATTGAAGAAAAGACTGAAGCTCTCAGCACATGGGGCAACGGTGTTCTGGCAGATCTGAAGAAAGGAACGAGCCAGGATCATGTTGGTCGTGCCTTAATTGATACCGTCAATCGATTTAATATCCCCCACCAACACTTTGAAGCCTTTTTGCATTCAATGACAATGGATTTAACTGTTCAAGAGTATGAAAGTTATGAAGATTTAATTGAATATGTGTATGGCTCTGCGGCGGTAATCGGTTTAGAGATGGTTCCTATTTTGGGGCCACTTCACAATGATGCCTTTGAAGCCGCTCAAAAGCTTGGAATCGCTTTTCAGTTAGCAAACTTCATCCGCGATGTGGATGAGGATCTGGATCGCGGCCGTGTATACCTGCCTCTTAAGGAGTTAGGTCAATTTGGTGTGACACGCGAAATGCTGGAAGAACGTGTCTTAACCCCAGAAATAATTGAAGCCTTGAAATTCCAAATCGCACGTGTTCGCCAACTGCAAGCAGAGGCAGAGCCTGGGATCAAGATGCTAGAGGCATCAAGCCGTCCATGTATTGAGGCAGCCAGCACCTTGTATTGTGGAATTGTCGACGAGGTAGAAAAGATTGGTTATGACATCTTTAATCACCGTGCAAAGACATCTAAGGCCAGAAGAATTCGTGTTGCAGGTGCTGCATTTGTTAAGCGCCATCTAATTTCACGCTAAAGTAACAGATACGGGAGCCCACAAGGCTGAGAGGGTCTGAAATTCAGACCGACCGATTGACCCATCCGGTAATGCGGATGCGGAAAGGAAGCAACTATGTCATCCATTTTATTTACAGCTTGGGGCTATGAGGTCTCAATATTGGAGTTCTGCGCAGCGATCACCTCTCTATCTGCCGTTATCTTGGGAACAACTGGAAAGAGAATCACCTGGCCTTGGTGGGCCTTTAGCAGTGTTTTGTATGGTGTTTTCTTTTACCAAGTAGATCTCTTTGCAAGTGCTGCACTACAGATTGTTTTTGTTATCGCAGCGATATACGGATGGTTCGGTTGGGCACCGACCGGTGCAGTACCTGGGAATGTTTCTAATCAAGGCCGACTCAAAATTATCATTGCTACATTAGTAAGCGTTGCTGCCCTATCCCCTGTGCTTTCAAATATTGGAGCCGCAGCAACTTATACAGATGCCTTTGTCTTAATTGGAAGTCTGACCGCGCAATTGATGATGATTTATGAAAAGTATGAAACATGGATTGTGTGGGTGATTGTTGATGTAGTTGCCACCGTTCAATACTTAGTGCTCGGTTATTGGTTCACCGCATTGCTCTATGGCATCTTTACTCTTGTCGCAGTATTTGGTTGGAAGCGTTGGTATGACTCTCTTAGCAATTGATGGCCCAGCAGGCGCGGGTAAAACTACCCTTGCTGCAAAACTAGAAGCTGAGTATTCAGCTCACTCAACTGTTCGTGTAATCCACATGGATGATTTGTATAACGGTTGGGAAAATGCACTGGGTAATGCCTTGATGGAGATACTTGATCGAATCACCTCTGCGCATCTTGCTGAACGTGAATGCACAATCAAAATCTTTAACTGGCATTTAATGAAGTTCGATCGAGAAGAGATAGTTTCACCCACAGATTATTTGATCATTGAAGGCGTTGGTGCCGCTCAAGCAATTGTGCGAGAAGCTGGTGCCATCACCTATTGGCTAGATATTGATAATGAGACTGGATTACAAAGGGTTTTAGCTCGAGATGGTGCTCATCTTGAACAACAAATGCGTCAATGGCAGATTGATCAAGCAATTCACTTTGCCACCGATCAAACGAGAGAAAACTGCGAGTTTAAACTCACTTCATAGGGTTTTTGGGCGCGCCCTTGAGCCTTGCATAAGGCGGGCTCCATAAAATCTGCACATGTCTGATCTGACCGGAGAGCTCATTGATGGGCGCTACCAATTGCTGCGTCAGGTTGCCAATGGTGGAATGGCTTCGATCTACGAGGCAATTGATACTCGACTCGATAGAAAAGTTGCTGTCAAGATCATGCACTCACATCTTGCGCAGGATGAAGCTTTTGTATCCCGCTTCATCAAAGAGGCAAAGGCTGCAGCTGCCTTGTCCCACCCCAACATCGTTGCTGTACAGGATCAAGGATGGAATCAGAGCGGAGTTCCTGCAGTCTTCTTAGTAATGGAGTTGATTGAAGGTCACACTCTTCGTGAATATCTCAATGAACGTGGTCGTTTTGAAATAAAGGATGCGATTAACTACTTAACTCCAATTTTGAGTGCCTTAGCCGCTGCACATGTTTTAGGAATCGTACACCGCGATATCAAGCCGGAAAATATTTTGATCTCAAAAGAGGGACGCATCAAGATCGCAGATTTTGGATTAGCCCGTGGAGAAATTATTGGCTCCACTATGACCGCTGAATCAAGTGTGATCTTGGGCAGTGTCTCTTATCTCTCACCTGAACAGGTGCAACGTGGCGTAGCTGATTCTCGTAGCGATGTGTACGCCGCTGGCATTGTTGCTTACGAAATGCTTACTGGCGAAAAGCCTTTTTCAGCCGAGTCTCCAATACAAATCGCCTACATGCATGTCAATGAAGAGATACCGCGTCTTCGCAGCAAGCGCAAAGACATCCCACAAGCATTAGATGATTTGATCGCGAGTTCAACCGCGAAGAACCCTGATGAACGTCCACGAACAGCAGGAGAGTTCCTCGAAAAGTTACAGCAGATTCAAGTTGATTTAGATCCTCGTAAGAATCAATTGGATTTGGGATTAGATCTTCCAGTTGAACCCATTCGGGAGAAAGCACGCAAAAAAGTTAAAGAGGTTCAACCGGTAGAGATCACCGCACCGGTTGTGGAATCAACCAAAGAGATTCGCCGGAAAGAGGAGAAAAAGCAGCGTGCTAGCAAGCGGGTTCGTCGTAACCGAAAAGTTGCACTGATTCTTGCCATTGTTCTAGGTGTGGGCGGCTGGTGGACCTTGGTCGGTCCAGGATCACGGGTCGTTGTTCCATCTGTAGTTGGTGGAAGTTTTGATGAAGCGGTCAGCGTCATTTCACCATTGGGGTTAAACGCTGTTGTTGTTGACAATAGATTTGATGAGGAAATCCCTAAGGGGAAGATCATCGAAAGTATTCCATCAGGTGGCGGCAAGGTTGATGCTGGTGGCTCAGTTAAGTTAATTGTCTCTAAGGGTCCCGAACGTTACGCAGTTCCTATGACAACAGGATTAACTCCAGAGGCTGCACAAGTTGCAATCAAAAAATCTCCACTTGAGGTAGGAACAATCTCCGAAGTATTTAACTCAGAGATTCCAAAGGGCTTTGTTATTTCAACGTCTCCTTCATCAGGAACATCTGTTAAACGTGACACCGAAATAAATCTTTTAGTATCAAAGGGAATTGAACAGGTTGCACTTGCTTCTTATCTAGGAAAAAGTGGCGAACAGGCTCTAAATGAGTTAACTGAGGCAGGTTTTGTAGTTGAAGCAGGCTATGCCTTCAATGAAACAGTTCCAGAGCTTGCAGTTATCTCGCAAAATCCAGCAGGCGGGGCTAATGCAAATAAGGGAGGCAAAGTTTCGATCTTGATCTCTAAGGGACCTCGATACACATATATTCCAAAGACGGTGATTACCATGGAAGCAAATGCTGCGAAAGAGATGCTTGAATCCCTAGGTTTAAAGGTCAAGGTTGTAACTATTGGAAACAATAAGAAAAAGGTTGTTAAGAAAGTTTCCCCTGCGGTCAACACCAAGGTAAAACGTGGCAGCTTGGTGACGATTACCGTAGGGTAAGCCAATGCCCACACCAGTCAAAAAACCTCGTATCGGTGCCCACACCCCTACTACTGGTGGAATGGCGAAGCGATCAATCGCTTACGCGCAAGAAATCGGTGCCGAAGCGATTCAGGTTTTTGCATCAAGCCCTCGAACATGGGCGATGCCCGAGGCAAAGCCAGAGCTTGATGAAGCTTTTAAAATCAAAGCAGCTGAACTAGATATCGAAAGTTATGTTCATGCTCCATTCTTAATTAACTTGGGCTCTCCCACTGAGGCCACTTATCTGAACTCGTTAGCTTCAACGAAGTACTCATTGCAGCGCGGCGCAGATATCGGCGCATTGGGCGTGGTTATCCATACAGGATCAGCTGTAGATGTTGATCATGTTGAAAAGGCGTGGAAGCAGATTCACGAAGGCATGATGCCTATCCTCAATGCTTTGGGTGATGACGCTCCTTATCTGCTTCTTGAGCCAACAGCGGGGCAAGGACAAAGTCTGGTTAAGAAGTTAGATGACCTTGAAATGTATTTGAAGGCACTGGAATACCATCCAAAGGTGGGTATTTGTCTAGATACCTGCCATGTATTTGCTGCAGGCCATGACATCTCAGTTAAAGGTGGGATGAAGGCAACTATCGATCTATTGGTAGAAATCGCTGGAATTGAGAGATTCCAATTGGTGCACGCCAATGATTCGATGGATGTGTGTGGTGCACTCAAGGATCGTCACCAAAACATTGGAGACGGCCACATCGGCGTAGAACCATTTAAGGAATTACTCTCTCACCCAGCTGTTGCTAATGCGCCATTGATTCTAGAAACTCCCGGCATGGAGCCAGAGCATGGTAAGGAAGTTGCGCTGCTGAAGAAGTTACGCGGCTAATGTCCTCACGTCATCAGCTTCAATTAAAGCTTGCACCGTGGGCTTTGTTATCAGTTGCAGCAGCATGGGGTTTTGCCTTCGTTGTGATGAAGGATGCGATCGAACGCCAAAGTGTTAACAACTTTCTCTTTACCCGCTTCGCCTTGGCAGTTGTAGTAATGCTCATTATTAGGCCACAGACTGTAAAACTATTCAATAAAGATCTCCTTCAGCGTGGATCATTGGCTGGTGTTTTTCTGGGTCTTGGATACATCGCACAAACACTTGGACTGGAGCGGACAGGCGCAGCTATAACCGGTTTTATTACAGGCTTATATGTTGTTCTAACCCCTTTAATCGCATGGCTAGTTCTAAAAGAAAAGATTTCAAAGTTCACTTGGTTATGCATCATGCTTGCAACAGTTGGACTTGGTCTTCTGTCTATCAGAGGCTTCTCAGTTGGAATTGGTGAGATGTTTGTTTTGGCAAGTGCTTTCCTATTTGCCGCTCATATCATCGCATTAAGTAAGTGGTCATCCGGGCGTGATGTTTATGCGATGACCGTTGTGCAACTTGCGATGTGTGCAATCTTGTCTGGGGTTGCATCAATTCCAGGTGGGTACTCTGCTCCTCCAGATACAGGTGTGTGGGCGGTCGTTGTCTTTACCGCTGTCTTTGCAACCGCCATCGCCTTCATAGTTCAAACATGGTCACAAGCACATATGAGTGCAACAAAGGTGGCAGTAATTTTGACGATGGAGGTTGTCTTCGCCGCTATCTTTGCGATTCTTTTTGGTGGTGAAAGACTCACTGTGCAAAGTGCGGTAGGTGGAGTTCTAGTTGTTGTAGCTATGTATTTGATTGTGCTCAAGGAACAGAAGTAGGCTGGCGACATGGCAATTGACCTTCGAAGTGACACAGTAACCCGCCCATCAGCTGCAATGCGTGAAGCGATCGCTAACGCACCTGTGGGCGATGATGTCTACAGCGATGATCCAACGGTAAACTCACTTGAAGAGCGCGTTGCTGGAATGTTTGGCAAGGAAGCTGGTTTGTTTACTCCAACTGGTTCACTTGCAAATCAATTAGCTATTCGTATGTTGGTAGCACCAGGCGAAGAATTAATCGCAGAAACTAATAGCCACATTGTTCGCGCAGAGCTTGGTGCAGCAGCGGTATTTAGCGGAATTACAACGCGTACATTTCCTGCTAAAAATGGCTTACTTAAAGCAGCAGATGCCCTTGAGATTGCACGCCCCAACAGTGGCCCTTACCTGGTTTCCACTACTGCGATCGCTGTTGAAAACACTCACAACTTTGGCGGCGGAACTGTTCAGCCGATTTCCGAGATCGCAGCCTTACGTAAAGGTGCAGATGATCTTGGGGTTGCGTTGCACTTAGATGGTGCGCGTATCTGGAATGCACATATTGCATCTGGTGTTGGTTTTGCTGAGTACGGACAGTACTTCGACACAATATCGGTCTGCTTATCAAAGGGATTAGGCGCACCTGTGGGATCGGTAATGCTTTCTACCAAAGAGCGTGTTGCAAAGGCACGTGTTTGGCGCAAGCGTTATGGTGCTGGAATGCGCCAAATTGGTTTATTGGCAGCTGGTGCGCATTACGCACTGGATAACAATATTGAACGTCTATCTGAAGATCACCGTCGCGCTCAAGAGCTGGCACAAGCAATCGCCGCTGTTGATTCATCCTTGATTGACCCAACATCGGTTCACACAAATATCGTTGGTCTAGATCTTGCAGCTCTTCCAATTACCGCCGCTGAACTTGCTGCGCGCTGTAAGGATGCAGGTTTATGGATTAGTGCACTTGGACCAAAGTATGCGCGCCTAGTGACTCATCTAGATTTTGATGATGCTCAATGCGCAGAGGCGATTGAAATCTTAAAGAAAGCCCTCGTGGCTTAAGAGCCACTGCTTCTTATCTACACCGTAGGCGTAATTTCCTAGCGCTCCCCCGGTTTTCACAACACGGTGGCAAGGAACAACAAGCATGATCGCATTGTTTGCACATGCACTACCCGCTGCACGAACCGCGGCAGGGCTACCTGCTTTTTCTGCTAAATCTGAATACGACCAGGTTTTTCCTGGTGCAATCTTTCGCATCGCCTTCCAGGCAGCTTGTGAAAAAGCAGCTCCAGGTTGGCGAACCTTGATCCCATTAAGCGCTGTTAGATCTCCATCAAAATAATCATTTACAAGATCAGAGATAACGGGAATCGATTTAACAATCTTTACATCTTTGCCAGCTTTAAAGGCAGAAATAGTTGAAAGATTTGCTCCGATCAGAATCTGATCATCGGCAAGTAAGTTAAGTGTGCCGACAGGGGTTTTATGGGAGGCAATCAGAAGCGGCACTCGCCAAAATTAGCGATCGCGCAACATTTCAGCAACTAGGAAAGCCAGCTCAAGAGATTGAGCGTGATTAAGACGTGGATCGCACGCTGTTTCATACCGTGACGCCAAATCTTCATGGGAGATCTCTTCTCCTCCGCCAACACACTCGGTGACATCATCACCAGTTAACTCGATATGAACCCCACCAGGATGAGTTCCCAATGATTTGTGAACTTCGAAAAAGCCCTTTACCTCATCCATAACATCATCAAAGCTGCGGGTTTTGTATCCAGTTGGTGCCTCATAAGTGTTTCCATGCATCGGATCGCAGACCCACAGCACTTTAGCGCCAGATTTTGTAACGCCATCAACTAGCGCCGGCAAGATTTCACGAATGTTTTTCGCACCCATACGTGTAATAAAGGTGATTCGACCAGGCTCACGGTTTGGATCTAACTTGTCGATTAATGCAAGCGCATCTTCCACAGTTGATTTTGGTCCAAGTTTGACACCAATTGGATTGCGAACCTTTGATGCAAAATCAACATGTGCGCCATCGAGTTGACGTGTGCGCTCACCAATCCAAATGAAGTGGCCTGAAACATCATATGCATCGCCAGTACGTGAATCGATACGGGTCAAAGCCTTCTCGTACTCCATTATCAGAGCTTCATGGCTGGCAAAGAAATCAACTGATTTGAAGCTTTCAGGATCTACTCCTGCAGATTTCATAAACTCAAGTGCGCGACCGATTTCCTTAGCCATCTGCTCGTAACGATCGCCAACCTTTGAATCGCGGATGAAGCCCTTGTTCCACTCATGAACTTGGCGAAGATCAGCAAAGCCACCTTGGGTAAAAGCACGCACTAAGTTCAGAGTTGCGGCAGATGTGTTGTACACACGAACCAAACGTTGTGGGTCTGGAGTGCGAGCCGCCTCGGTAAATTCAATATCGTTTACTGCATCTCCGCGGTAGGCAGGAAGCTTTACATCTCCACGAGTTTCAAAATCACTTGAACGAGGCTTTGCGAACTGTCCAGCCATTCGGCCAACCTTGATTACAGGAAGGCTTGAGTAGTACTGCAGCACAGCTGCCATCTGCAAAATGGTTTTGATGCGGTTGCGGATTGAGTCAGCGGTAGCTGCTGCAAAAGTTTCTGCACAATCTCCGCCTTGTAACCAAAATGCTTTTCCTTCTGCTGCGAGCGCAATGCGGGCCTTTAAATCATCGCATTCACCGGCAAAGACAAGTGGTGGCAACGCCTTTAATTGTGCAACCGCCGCTTTGATCGGCTCCCCCTCTGGTCCACCTGGCCAAGTTGGTTGCTGGGCAGCAACAAGGCCAGGTGTAAACAGGGAGTCTAAGTTTGTGCTCATTGGAGAAGTTTAGAGTGTCAACAAGTAACTGCGAGACGCAATTATCCGAAGAAGATCTCTGATTCCTTGTATAGCTCTAGAGGAACTGTCTTTAACTTCTCTGTTGCTGAGGCTAGAGGCACTCGAGCGATGTTTGTGCCGTGTAGCGCAACCATCTTGCCCCAATCACCTTCGTGCGCGGCTGTGATCGCATGTAAACCAAAGCGAGTAGCAAGAACACGGTCAAAGGCTGTTGGAGTACCACCACGCTGGATGTGACCCAATACAGATGTACGTGCTTCCTTGCCTGTCTTTGCCTCAATTTGACCTGCTAACCAGTCGCCGATACCTGAAAGTTTTACGTGGCCGAATGAATCAAGGGTCTGATCCTTAACGACCATGTCGCCATCTTGAGGAATCGCGCCTTCAGCAATAACGATGATTGGTGCGTAATGTGACTTGAAACGAGATTCAACCCATTCACACACCTTGTCGACAGAGAACTTCTGCTCTGGGATCAAGATACATGCCGCACCGCCTGCAAGGCCTGAGTGAAGCGCGATCCAACCTGCGTGACGTCCCATAACTTCTACGATCAAAGCACGGTGATGTGATTCAGCTGTTGTGTGCAGACGGTCGATTGCCTCTACCGCGATATTTACAGAGGTATCAAATCCAAATGTGTAATCGGTGTTGTTGAGATCGTTATCGATCGTCTTTGGAACACCAATAACCTTGACGCCAAGTGCATCAAGCTTTGTTGCAACACCAAGAGTGTCTTCTCCACCGATCGCGATCAACGCATCGATGCCAGCCTTCTCAAGGTTTTCCTTAATCTTTTCTACGCCACCCTCGATCTTAAAAGGGTTGGTACGTGATGAACCAAGAATGGTTCCGCCGCGAGGCAAAATTCCACGTGTTGTTTCGATATTCAAAGGCATGGTGAGACCCTCTAGAGGTCCCTTCCATCCATCACGGAAACCGACAAAATCGTGACCGTACTCTTTTACACCTTTACGAACTACTGCGCGGATAACCGCGTTAAGACCAGGGCAATCTCCGCCGCCAGTGAGGACACCAATACGCATG
>JBEANK010000016.1:0-14929 GCA_041165485.1 Actinomycetota bacterium
CGACTTTGATGACCGCTAAATAATTTTGTGGTGAAGCCACTTTTTTTCCTCCTTATGAACCATAAACCTCAACTTGAGCCTTACAATTCACTACTTTTCTATAGGGCGAACCTAAAGCGCATAAGGGTGATTATCAAACACCGACGCGATTTGTTTAACGTGTCGCAATTTTCTATTTACTTAACGATTGGTGCATGTGGTGCAGAGACATCAACTCTTTTTATATTTGCATTTTCAGGAAGTGCGATCAACGCCTTATAAACCCTTAATTTCAACTCATTTTCAGAGTTGGTGCCCCAACGAAGTTCAATCTTCTTGCCATTGTTTTCCATAATCAATACAAGGGCTCCAGTGCTTCGCACCTTTACAACTGTCAAGGTTGAGTTGAGCTCCTCTGGCAGCTCAGTCAAAAAGGAGACAGCTTTACTTGCATCCTCAACTGAGCCCGCTTGAATCTCGATCAATCCGGCTGGTCGCGCACCTTGTGGCACAAAACTGGCACCAGTTGAATCAAGCACTTGATTTTGAAAGGTTGCAATTGGAGTTCGTGGCGTTAATTCGACAACAACCTTTCCATTAATCCAGTTGCGAGAAATATCTGCGGATTCAACCCAATCGAGCTCCTCTAATTTTGTAGCGACCGCTCGAGGTTCGACACGAGCCAATTTCTGACCCTTGGTGATTCCAGTGTTAATGGGTTTCGTGCTTCCAATTACCTCAACTGACGAGACGGTGAAAAAGGTGGAGTATCCCAAGATGTAGGTAGCTCCTGCAAGCGTAACAATCGCAATGCTAGCGATAAGCTTTTTATTCATTTAACTAAAGCGCCTGGCTAAACCATCAACAATAATTGGTGCTAAAGAACTGACATCGCCAGCACCCAAGGTCATGATGACATCTCCGGGTTGAGCATCTGCAACTACTGAATCTGTCACTTCAACAAAGTTTGGAATGTATTCACCATTGCTCATCATCGATGTGATCATCTTTGAAGTAACTCCATCAATTGGCTTTTCACTTGCCGCGTAGACTTCAAGAAGAATAGCCCTGTCAGCTGTGCCTAACTCTTGAGCAAACTGCGGTGCAAAGGCTTTGGTTCGTGAGTATCGATGGGGTTGGAAAATTACGATTAAGCGTCCATCAGCTGCGTAGCGTCGAGCAGCTTCTAAGGTCACATGGATCTCGGTTGGGTGGTGCCCATAATCATCAATAACGCGAACTCCGTGAACCGTTCCTTTTAGTTCAAATCGTCGACCTGTTCCCCTAAAGGTTGCTAGACCAGAAAGCAATTCAGCTACTGGAAAGCCTAATTTCAAGCCGGTTGCTAGAACTCCGGCGGCGTTCAAAAGATTGTGGTGGCCAGGAACCTGTAATTCGATGTGACCAACGGTCCGGCCTTTCCAGATGGCACGAGCACGTGAACCCATCGTTAAGAGTTCAATCTGATCAATATGTAAATCTGCCGACTCATTGATGCCATAAGAGATTAGCTCAACTGCAGCAACGCTCTCTGACAGCGCAACGGCCCCCTCATCATCAGCACAATAGGTTAAGAAACCACCAGGCTTGATGGTTGCAGCGAAATCTCTAAATGCTTGGGCAACCGCTTCAGGGGTTTCAAAGAAATCAACATGATCATGCTCGATATTTGTAACAATCGCACCAAATGGGTGGTACTCAATAAATGATCCATCTGATTCATCAGCCTCTGCGACAAAGATCTCGCCTGTGCCTCGGTGTGCGTTAGAACCTGAAGCGGTAATTGTTCCACCTATGGCGAAGGATGGATCGGCGGCACAAGCCTGTAAAGCTACCGCCAGCATTGATGAAGTTGTAGTTTTGCCATGAGTTCCAGCAACCGCCACACTCTTTGATTCTGACATCAATATAGCAAGTGCAGCAGCGCGAGTAAGAATGGGAAGCTTTAACTCTTGGGCACGAACTCTTTCCGGATTGCTCTGAGAAATTGCATTGGAGTACACAACCAGATCAGAACCATCAACATTTTCTGCGGTATGAATTGTTGAAACCGATGCACCTAACGCTGACAGTGCGGTTACAACAGATGAATCCTTAGCATCTGAGCCGCTGACGGTAATTCCGTGAGACAGAGCGATGCGTGCTAGCCCACTCATTCCCGCTCCACCAATACCGATAAAGTGAATACGTTTTCCTATTAACGCTGACAGTTGTGGCTTCATGAGTTCATCGCAAACTCTGCAAGGGCCACAATCTTTTCTGCGGCGCGAAGATCTTGAGGGTCGCCTGCAATTGGGGCATGGGATGCTTTTTCTAGCAACGAAGCTATGTTGGTTGAAATGTAATGTGCGGTGAACTCTTTTTGAGAGATAAGTTGTGCACGATCGGCTGCGACCAAAGAGGCAGCGTTAACAAACTGCTCTCCATTTCCAATTGGTAGCGGCACAAAAAGAGCGTATCGGCCTAGCGCTCGAAATTCGCTGCAGGTTACTGCTCCGCTTCTGGCAATAATTAGATCGGCAGCTAAATAGGCATCTGCCATCGCATCGATATACGCAACTGGCTTATAACCCCCGTTGGCAGTTGGAAGGGCGTTGAGTTTTCCCACTGAATGTAGAACTGAAATTCCGTTGTTATTGAAGGTTGAAACGCTGTCGGTAATCACTGAGTTGATGGCAACAGAGCCTTGCGAGCCACCCATGATGACAACTAGTGGTGCCTCTGTAGAAAAACCTAACCGAGACTTTGCGGCAGCACGAGCCTTGCTCCAATCAGTAGCTGATTCCGTGTAGCTTTGAGCGACATCAGATCGCAGTGGTAATCCAGCAAGTAAAGCCTTTGAAAAACTACCCCCATCAACTGGATGAGCAACCGCTACATGTTGGGTAAAACCTGCACCGACCCGATTAGCCCAACCTGGTTTTGCGTTGGCTTCGTGAATGACAATTGGGGTTCGGGTAATTGCGGCTGCTAAATATGCAGGTGCGCTGACATATCCACCAAATCCAATTACGACATCTGCCTTTTTTACCACGGTGATGGATGATGCAATCGATGTAATGAGATCAAAGGGAATTCGCAGCCATGAAGCTGATGGGGATCTAGAGATTTTTACCTTGGGAATTGTGTGCAATTGAAATCCTGCAGCTGGTACCAAAGTGTTTTCAAGACCACTCTTCGTGCCAAGGAAAATGCAGGTGTCGATCGGATGAGATTTCATCCATTCACGTGCAACTGCCAATGCTGGCTCAATATGTCCTGCGGTGCCACCACCTGCAAGAACTACCGTAGCCATTTGATACCCGTCTCTTGTAATCCTTTATAGATTACTGGGTCTCTGCGGGCGGCACCTAAAACAAAGCCGATTCCCATGTATGTCGCGATCAAAGCCGAACCACCATAGGAAACCAAGGGCAAGGTCACGCCGACAACTGGCAATACGCTAATTGCAGATCCAATATTCAGAATAGTTTGAATCGCAATCCAACATCCAAAACCTGCTGATACGTAACGCACCATTGGATCACTTGCGCGCAACGCCAATTTAAAGATTGCGAACAACAGCAGAGCTAACAGCAGCAAGGTTGCAAGGGTTCCAAATAATCCAAGCTCTTCACCAATGACTGCAAAGATAAAGTCAGTGTGCGCCTCAGCTAGGTTTCCCCACTTTTGACGGCTTGCACCCAGACCAACACCAAATAATCCACCGCTAGCAAGACCTAGCAAGCTATGGGCTGGTTGCCATCCATAGAGTTTGTATTGATCTTCAGCAAAAGGATTGAGAAAAACTGCGAAACGTTGAACTCGATATGGTGAGGTCAAAATTAATACCGCAAGTGCGGCAAAGCCTGCTGCTAAACCGATACCAAAAACCCCAAGTCGCAAACCTGAAACCCACAGTAACCCCGCCAAAATAAATGCAAATACCGATGCGGTACCAAGATCTCGACCCGCCATCACCAAAATCATGCAGAGCAAAAAGGCGGGACCAATCAATGCAACAACATTGCTCTGGATCGCACCTGATCGCTCCCTCTTAGCCAGCATGTACCCAGCCCACAGAATCATTAAGAACTTTGCAAGCTCACTGGGTTGAATATCTACAAAGCCAAGGCTGATCCAGTTGTGATTACCATTCACACTCTTACCGATAACTTGAACTATCAAGAGCAGAAATACTGAGACAGATACGCCAAATCGTGCAATAACCTTCCATTGGCGAAGTGAGAGCCGAGAAAGCACCCATGCCATGGGAAGCGAAATCAATAAGAAGATGAATTGGCGCAAAACAATTCCGTAGGTAGTTCCGCGTGAACCCAAGGAGTAAATCGATGAGGCGGAGAAAACCATAATCAGCCCCAAAAGGCTTAAAGCCAAAGTGCTACCCAGCAGCATGTAATACAAATTAACCGGCTTAGTAAAAAAGGTTTCCTCACGCTTCATGAGCGACAACCTTTCGCACCGCTGCTGCAAATCTATCTCCGCGATCTGCATATGAAACAAATTGGTCCATCGAAGCACAGGCTGGTGCAAGTAAAACCGCATCGCCGGATTGAGCAACAGTGGCTGCGGCGGTCACGATAGATTCCATTAATGAATTAGAAACTCCACCACGGACATAATCGATAGGTGCATCAATGAGGATTCGCGGTAAATCGGGTGCATGTTTGATCAAAGCCACTTCAATAAGCTCGCGATCTGTTCCAATGAGAATCGCTGCCTTCATGCGAGACGCACATCGCTCAACCATTGCATCCATCTCGGCACCTTTTGCCAAACCGCCAGCAATCCAAACAACCGACAAATGTGACATTAGAGATGCAGCTGCAGCATGTGGGTTGGTAGCTTTCGAGTCATCAATCCAGGTAATTCCAGCTGCTTCAAGCACTGTTTCGATGCGATGGCGACCAGGACGAAAATCATGCAACGCCTTCTGAATAGCCTCGTGGGGAACATTTATCGCCCGAGCTAAAGCAGCGGCGGCTAATGCATTGGAAACATTGTGCGGAACCGTTGGAACTATGTCACCTAATTCGCAAATCATCGATGCCTGTTGAGGATCTGCAACAAAGGCACGATCCACAAGTAACTCCTCCACGACACCTATCTCGCCAGGAGAAGGAGTATCCAGAGAGAAGAAAACCTTGCGACCTGTAAAGCGGTTGGCACGGGTGACGACAGCTGCATCATCAGCGTTGAGAATTGCAATCTCTGCGCGATCTAAAATGGAAAACTTTGCGTCGGCGTAAGCATCAAAACTTCCATGCCAATCAAGGTGATCATCTGCAATATTGAGAATCGCCGCCGCCTCAAAATGGGCTTGACGCGCCCAATGCAGTTGGAAGCTCGATAGTTCTAGAACGAGAACATCGTATGCATCATCTCGATCTACAGCATCAATGACTGTATCACCAACATTTCCACAAGCAACCGCTTTGATACCCGCTGCTTGCAAAATTGCCGCGGTCATTTCAACTGTAGTTGTCTTTCCATTTGTGCCGGTGAGCGCGATCCACTTTTGTCCTGGCGCACGCTCTGTCCGCAAACTCCAGGCAATATCTATCTCATTGAGCAATTCAATCGGGCTATTAAGAATTTGCACAACCAGCGGGTGATCCTGTCGCCATCCCGGTGAGATAACCACAGCTTCAAAATCTTTGAGCTTGACATCTTTTGGGTTAAGTACGCCTTCTGCGTTGTCATCTGTCAAAGTAACTTTTGCGCCACGTGTTTGAAGGAAGCGTGCAACTGATTTACCAGTAACACCAGCTCCTAGAACTAGAATATTCTTGTGGGCAAAATCGGTACTCATGAATTATTTGACGACCCATTGGGCGTAGAAGAGGCCAAGTCCTAGCGCAACACTTAATCCGGCAATGATCCAAAAACGAATTACTACAGTGATCTCAGCCCAGCCGCTCAATTCAAAGTGATGATGAAGTGGCGCCATCTTAAAGACACGCTTTCCACCGCTAATTTTGAAGTAAAAGGTTTGAATTAAGACTGACATCGTGATGATTACAAACAAACCGCCCAAAGGAATAAGTAGTAGTTCTACACGCAGAGTTGCCGCTAGACCTGCGATTGCACCACCCAGTGCAAGAGAACCTGTATCCCCCATAATAATTTTCGCTGGTGCTGTGTTCCACCATAAGAATCCTGTACACCCACCTGCAAAAGCCGCAGCAAGTACCGCAAGATCTAGCGGATCGCGAACCGCGTAGCATCCTGCGCCTGCGTTGAGTGCGCAACTTTGACCAAACTCCCAGACGCCGATGAGTACAAAGGCTAAGAAGGTCATAATGGATGCACCTGTTGCAAGTCCATCGAGACCGTCAGTTAAGTTCACGCCATTGCTTGCTGACATCACCATCAGAATTATGAAAATTATGACGAGGGCTGGTCCTAAGTAAATTGTTGTTTCACGCACTCCAGATAAGTACTCTGAAATCGGAGTAAGCGAATCTTTATCTGCAAACTGAAGGCCTAGGTAACCAAATACTCCTGCAGAAATCGCCTGTCCTAACAGCTTGAAGCGACCAGGTAATCCTCGTGAGTTCTGACGCGAAACTTTTAGCCAATCATCGAGAAAACCTATAAAGCCCAATGCAACTACTAATCCCATCACTAAAAGTGCAGAAGCGGTAACTGTGTTGCCTGTGACAAGGTGAGCAGCAAAGTATCCAAGAATCGCTGCCAGGATAAAGATGATTCCACCCATGGTTGGTGTTCCACGCTTAATGTGGTGGCTACTTGGACCATCATCACGAATAATTTGACCATAACCCTTGCTCGCTAGAGCCCGAATCAATATGCGAGTTCCGAAAAGTGAAAACATCAAGGCAAAAGCGCCGGCAATAAGGATCTGTCTCAACTTTCAACTCCGCTCTTGTCTAACCACAAACTTTCCAACTTCTGTGCCAAAACTTCAAAACCCTCTGAACGAGATGCTTTTACTAAAACAACATCGCCAGCAGAGAAATGCTCCGTCATCGATAAACACTCATCAATACTTGCGTAGTGATGCACAACCATCTGCCCCTGCGAAGCGCCGTATTCAGGTGCTGCGATAGCTACTAAGTGATCGATACCTATCTCCTGAGCAAGGGTGCCAATGGCAGCATGGTGGGCAGCACTTGACTCGCCGAGTTCATGCATTTTTCCTAAAAAGGCCCACGATTCTCCCCCGCGCTCCTGCGCAAAGAGAACTAAGGAGCGAAGTGCGGCAGCCATCGATTCGGGATTAGCGTTATAAGAATCGTTGATGAGCAAAAGTCCGAAGAGATCATGGATTTCCATGCGCCACTTACTTGTATTTTCCGCGGTCGATAGTGAACTTGCAATTAATTCGATGGGTAAGGCTAATGCGGTTCCAACTGCAGCGACCGCTAAAGCGTTTGCGATGTGATGTTGGCCGACAATTCTCATGCCAACAGCTTCGCGACCGGCAGGAGTTACTAAATCAAAGTGTGGGCAACCTTCGCGGATTTCAATATCTGTAGCGCGGACTTCGCAATTGTCTCCAAAGTTGATGACCCGCCCTGCGTGAAGAGAAGCCATAGCCGGTGTGTACTTGTCATAACTACCGAGAACAGCGATTCCATCGGGTTGCAGAGTTTGAATGAGTTCAGATTTTGTCTGAGCAATCGCTTCTACCGAACCAAACTCACCAAGGTGTGCGGTACCTACTGTTAGTACAACCCCAATATTTGGTTGAGCTATTCCGCATAATCGCGCGATGTCTCCTTTATGACGGGCTCCCATTTCTAAAATACAAAACTTGGTTTTCTCATCACATTCCAGCAAAGTAATTGGTAATCCAAGATCATTATTAAATGAACCAGCAGGAGAAACCGTTGGTCCCGCAACTGACAACATGTGAGACATGAGATCTTTCGTGCTGGTTTTTCCTTGTGAACCGGTAATACCAATAACAGTTAAATTTGTTAAACGTTTGCGAACAAAAGAAGCCAGAATAGAAAGTGCCTCAAGGACATCTTCGACAACGATGCAAGGTCCATCGATGCGTCGAGTTGTTAGTGAAAACATCGCACCGGCCCGATATGCATCCGCTGTGAAATCATGTCCATCTACTACTTCTCCCTTTAATGCCAAAAAGATGCAGCCCGGTGTTGCTTTACGGGAATCAAAGACAGGTGCTTTTGAAACAAGAAGATCCTTGTCGCAATGGACATCACCGCCAACCAGTAGGCCAATCTCACCGGCGGTTAATGTGATCACTTCTTGTCCTCGATTGCTCGGGCAAGCTCTACGCGATCATCAAATGGATGCACTGTTCCGTTAATCTCTTGACCCTTTTCATGTCCCTTACCAAGAACAATGACAAGATCGCCATCCTTGGCCTCGTTAACCGCGGTTCTAATCGCTTGTGATCGATCTTCAATAATCGCGCTTGGTTCTTGGATATCTAAACCTAAGGTCATCTGCACCAAAATTGCATCAGCTTTTTCAGAGCGAGGGTTATCACTGGTAAAGATCGCAACATCTGCGCCCTCATGCAACGCCTTACCCATCAGCGCTCTCTTTGAGGTATCACGATCTCCTCCACACCCAAGGACTGCAATGACACGACCATCACTAATTTCATGCGCAGTTTCAAGTACGCGAGCAACCGCATCTGGTGAGTGTGCGTAATCAACAAGTGCGGTGAAGTTTTGTCCTAATCGCACCGATTCCAGACGTCCCGCTGCACCTGATAGCTGAGGCAAAATCGCAGCGATATCAATTGGATCAATACCGCTTTCTGTTGCAATAGCAACTGCCATCAAGAGATTGTCAAAGTTATAGCCACCATGCAGGTGAACTTTTCCTTCGATCAAAATTCCACCGCTGCCTCTGATTGCAACATGAGCACCAATGTAATCCTTGGAAATGGAGGCAAAGTGCCAGGAAGCGTTTTGGTCATGACGGGAAACAGTCATGACGGGAAGCTCTGTCTGTGCTGCGAGTTTTTCTCCATAAGCATCATCAATGTTGATTACAGCAAGATCTGCATATTCAAAGGTGAACAACTTAGCCTTGGCCTCGAAGTACGCCTGCATCGTTTTGTGAAAATCTAAATGGTCTTGAGATAAATTGGTAAAGGCAACAACGGCAAAGTGGCTACCGCGGACCCTCTCTAGAGCGATGGCATGGCTAGAAACCTCCATGACTAAATTGCGCATATGGCGCTCTCGCATAACCGCAGATAACGCCTGCAAATCGCTACTTTCGGGGGTAGTGCGCTTGCTCGCAATAACCTCATCGCCAATGCGGGTTTCGACGGTTCCGATTAGGCCGCTTTCACGTCCTGCAGCAGACATTATTTGGTGGAGCAAGGTTGTAACTGTTGTTTTTCCATTTGTACCCGTAACGCCTACGCTGTATAGATCTCGCATAGGCTCGCTATAAAACCAGGCGCTGATCACTCCAGCAGCCCGGCGTGGATTAGAACTAATAATGACTGGAACATCTTTGATTTTTGCTGCGCCATCAGCATCGGTAAGGACCGCAACCGCACCTAGCGAAATCGCCTCTGCAGCAAAATCTGCACCGTGGGATTTTTCTCCAGGCAGGGCGATAAACAGATCACCTTCTTGTACCTCTTTGCTTGAAAGAGTAAGTCCCGTAATTATGGTTGCAGAGTCACCAACTAATTGTGCGTTAGCTATCGCTGCAACTGATTCAGCGGTTCTCTTGAACTCTTCAATTGGTCTTGACACTTGCTGCCTTCTTATCTGCGATCAACTTTCTTTCAGCAAGAAGTTGCTTTTCAGTCAAGGCAATTGGATCAACCTTTGTGCCAGTAGGTGCAATTCCCTTTGACTGTAGAACAAAAGACATTACCTTTTTAAAGACTGGACCGCCTAGGTAACCACCCCAGTGCATTCCCTTTGGATCTTGAATAGTTACTGATATGACATAAGCGGGATTGTCCGCTGGTGCAAAGCCGATGAATGAGGCGGTGTAGCCACGATAGCAACCGCAGGTGTCATCAATACGTTGCGCGGTACCGGTCTTACCAGCAACCCGGTATCCAGGAATCGCAGCAGATGGAGCGGTTCCATTGGCAGATACAACGCTCTCCATCATTAATCGCATCTGTGCTGCGGTTTCTGCGCTAATAACACGAACGCTTTCGCGGGTTGCAGATGGAGTGTAATTTCCACTGGAATCACTTGTTCCTGCAATAACAGTTGGAGAGACACGAACACCATCATTTGCAATCGTGGCAAAGACGCTAGTTGCCTGCATCGCAGTTACGGAGTAACCCTGTCCGAAAGCTACAGTTGGAGCTGTTGTTCCTGACCAATCGGCAACCTTGGGAAGAATTCCTCGTGATTCTCCTGGCAAACCTGAACCTGTTTTTGAACCAATCCCAAACTTTGTTAAGTATTCATACAACTTGTCATTGGAAAGCATTTCACCGATCTTGATCGAACCAGTGTTGCTTGAAACTGCAAGTACGCCAGCTGTAGTCAATCGCTGTGTTGGATGTGGTTCGTGATCATGAAAGGTCTTTACAGAACGCTTTAATGCGTAAGGGATAGTCAAAACCGTTTCTGGAGTAATTTTCTTTTCTTCGATCGCTGCTGCAAGAGTCATTACCTTCCCAGTAGAGCCTGGCTCGTACACATCTAGAACCGATGGGTTACGCATTGCAACTAAAGAAACTTTGGTGGTGTTATTAGGATCAAAAGTTGGTGCGGTTGCATGTGCCAAAATCTGACCTGTTTTTGGATCCATCACAATTACTGTTCCGCTTAGTGCGCGAGATGATTTAACTGCATCCGCAATCGCCTTTGATGCAACCCACTGAATATCCCGGTCAACGGTTAGGCGGATTGATGTTCCTGCTTGTGCCGGAACAATCTCTGATTGAGAACCAGGAATTTCAGCCTTATATCCATTTGCATATGAGTACTTGCCGTCGATCCCCTTGATCGTTGAGTTCATACTTGATTCAAGTCCAGTTGCACCAACACCATCATGATTTACAAAGCCAATTAGTGATGCGATCAATCGTCCAGATGGATACTCACGAACATAGCTGCGTTCTGGGAAGAAACCAATAATTCGATCTGGACTCATTGCCTTGAACTGAGAGTTGTACTGATCAATCGCTGCTGAGAGCTTGAGCCAGGTTGCAGGCTTTGCGTTGCGAGCAACCATGTTCCATTTACGGGTACCAGTTAATGACTCTTGAACCTCTGCAACCTTCATACCAAGGATCGGTGCCACAAAAGCAGCGACCTTAGCTGGGTTGGTGATCTGGGTTTGATCAACCACGATGCTTGTTGCTGCAACGCTTCGAGCAAAAGGAACGCCATTAATATCGGTGATATCTCCACGTGGTGCTTGCAGAGTCTTTACCTTTTCCATCTCATTCACGGCGCGAGAGCGGTAGTCACCTGCTTGCAAAGCTTGAACTTGAACGAGTCGAAGTCCAAACATAAACATGACTATTGCAAGAAACAAAACCAAAACTCTGATTCTGTTATGCGCTAATGAAAAATTACCCATTCTTCACCGGAACCTCAATAACTGGCTTATCTAGCGATAAGAAAGTTGGATTTTCAGAAGGCTTCATACCTAAGGCAGTTGCAGATTTTGCAAGAGCTTCTGGGGAAGAGATCTTGTCGATCTGACGTGCAATTGCTTCGCGTTCATCACTTACCAGCTTTGCTTCAAGCTTGAGATTAGTGAGTTCAAATGCATCTTGAGCAAGCAAGGTATTGATCAGGAGAAGAAGCATGAGACCAATACCGCCAACTGCAGATACAAAAATTGCGAAGAACTTACGATCGGCTTGCTTTCCGTCGGATAGATCAGGCACAAGCTTGAGTGCAACTTGTGATGTCTTTTCGGCGAAAATTTCCTTTGAGCGAGTAATCGCTGGAGCTAGTGCTGTCATAGCCATTACGCGGCCACCCTTTCGATTGCTCGAAGACGTACTGATTGAGAACGTGAGTTCTCTTCGAGCTCGGCATCGGTTGGTGTCTCGCTTCCGCGAGTGATCATTGAGAACTTGGCGGCAAATTCAGGAAGATCAAATGGAAGATCGCGTGGTGTCCCAGATGTTGTGGATTCAACAAATAGTTGCTTAACAATGCGATCTTCAAGAGACTGGAATGACATGACCACTAAGCGAGCACCTACATTAAGAAGCTCTAGCGCTGCAGGTAATGCGCGTGTAATCGTGCCAAGTTCATCATTGGTTTCGATACGAAGCGCTTGAAAGGTGCGCTTTGCTGGGTTGCCACCAGTGCGACGAGTAGCTGCTGGAATCGCCTCTTTTACAAGGGCTGCAAGCTGAGCCGTTGAGTTCATAGGAGCGATTGCTCGCTGCTTGACGATTGATTCGACGATGCGAGTCGCAAATTTTTCTTCTCCATATGTGCGCAGTATTCGAACTAATTGCCTTGGCTCGTAGGTATTGATGATCTCCCCCGCAGTCAACGATTGGGTGCGATCCATACGCATATCAAGCGGTGCGTCTTGTGAGTAAGAAAACCCACGTTCTGCTTGATCGAGCTGCATAGATGAAACACCGAGGTCAAACAAAGCTCCATCAATGTTCTTGTAACCAAAGCTGGCAACCACATCTGCGATGCCATCAAAGGTTGAATGTGCAGTCTTTAATCGATCTGCAAATGGCGCAAGGCGCTCGGTGGCTTTTGCAATCGCATCTAAGTCACGATCGATTCCGATAACAGTTAAGTGTGGGAACTTTTGTAGTAAAGCCTCTGTATGCCCACCTAGACCCAATGTTGCATCAACTACAACAGGATTTTTTGAAGCCGTAATCGCTGGGGACAAGAGATCGACACAGCGATCACGCATTACAGATATGTGTTCTGTAGTACTTGTCATCTCTCCCCCTTTACCGCTAGTAATTGATGTGCCGCCTATTTCTGGTCTTACTACTTTCCTTGTGACTCTCATCTCTGGTCACTGCCGGCCGACGGATCTTTGTGTTGCAACGGCGCCGGGGAAGGGACGTCGCTACGTTCGAAGGGTCGGCAGTGGCCACAAATGAGAGTTAGAACAAACCTGGAAAGACCTCCTCTGAAACATCAGCGAAGCTCTTTTCACGATCAACCTGCATATGTGCGAAGTGATTGTGGAATTGTTACGCGACCTTGACGATCAGGAATTTCATCGTGTGCGCCAGCAAACATCACACGGCTGTAATCACGTGCTGATTTTGCAGTGACTGGCGCTTGTTTTAGCGTCTCTGTAATTACAGAAAACTCTTGTGATGGAAAAACATAAAGACAACGTTCTTGTCCTTTAGTAATAACTAAACCTGCAGCAAGCTCTTCGCGGAATTTCGCGGGAAGGATTAAGCGACCTTTGTCATCAAGACGTGGCTCGTGGGTACCTAGAAACATTTCTTTGACGCCCCCTTCCCCCAGGTTCGCCGCGGACTTTCCTGCCCGCTTAATTCCCCACTTTACTCCACTTTTCCCCTTTTTCAACCACCTTTTCCCACTTTTTACCCATTCCCGCCCCACCTCTCCCCACCGTGAAGCCAGCTTTCAGGCATGAAAAAAGCCCCTCTCATGGAGGGGCTTGGTGTGGAGCTATGCGAGGGATTACTCCTCGTTGGAGCGGTTCTCCCAGCGCTGCTCAAGGCGAGCGCTTAAATGTGAGCGTGATTTAGGCTGACGTGGGCCGCGGCTCATAGGTGAGATCGAGGAGATCGCGGTGATGACACCGCTGAGCGCGATGATAAATCCCAGGATTCCGATAGGAGTTACCTGAGCGATGAGGCCGCCAAAGAGGGTAACTAGACCTAGGAGCAGTAAGCCCGCCCCCAGCATGATGCGGTTACGTGATGGTGAAACAGGACCCTTGGATGAAAGAGCTGAAACCAAGCGTGGATCCTCAGTTAAAAGGGCAGCCTCCATCTCTTCCAAGAGGCGCTTTTCACGATCAGATAAAGGCATAACCCCACAATAGAACAGATTTTCTCTGCTCGCTACTCATTATCGTCTCCGGGTCTAATCAACCGAGCGGGACGTACCGAGCCATGGCCAAACCGCTCGCGGGCCTTATCCATGGCACCTTCTGCCTCGCGCCAACCCTTTTCACGCTCACCCAAGACCATTTGAACAGGTGCACCTTCACTTAAGTTTTCAAGAGATACGCCGACCAAACGCAGCCGAGCTCGTTCGATGCGTAGCGCTTCATATAAACCCTTAACAACTTCGTAGACATCATGGGTGCTATCTATTGGCAACGGCAATGTCTTTGAACGGTTGATCGTTGAAAAATCACCAAAGCGAACCTTGATTGAAATGGTCTTGGCAAACAAACCTTTATCCCGCAGCCTAGATGTTGCCCGTTCACACAGACGCAAGTACTCGCGCAGGATTTCTTCGGGGTTATTTAAATCAGTTGGGAAGGTTTCAGCGGCGCTAATACTTTTTTCAGCATCCTGTGGGGCAACATCTCGGTAATCCCGTCCCCATGAAAGTTCATGCAGAGTCGCACCTGCTGCTTCACCGACGGCCCTGATTAATGTTGTACGTGGAAGCTTTGCAATATCTTCAATGGTGCGAAGCCCTAAACGTTCTAGAACCTCGGCGGTCTTTGGCCCTACTCCCCACATCGCCGAAATTGGCAGTGGATGTAAAAATTCAAGAATCCGATCACTTGTAATCTCCAGCATTCCATTAGGTTTGCAATGAGTAGAAGCCAACTTTGCTGAGTAGAAGCCAACTTTGCAATGAACTTGGATGGAGCAATTCCAACTGAACAGGTAATGCCTTCTTGTGCTTCAACCTTGGCACGGATGGCAGCTGCGATTTCACGTCCTGTGCCTAATAACTTCTTTGCACCTGTGACATCGAGAAAGGCTTCATCAACTGAGATCGGTTCAACATTGGGGGTAAAGCTTTCAAAGATCTCCATGATATGTCCCGAGACCTCTTGGTAGCGGGCC
>JBEANK010000017.1:0-17437 GCA_041165485.1 Actinomycetota bacterium
ACCAGTTTTTGCTGGAGCCCCAAAGTACGCCTTAGGAAACCAACGACGTGTTAACTCTTTGATTGATGAAACATCAACGGTTCGATAATGCAGATACTCGTCTAGCAGCGGCATATCCCGTGCAATAAATGATCGATCAACAGATACGGAGTTTCCGGCCAAGGGAGATTTTCCTGGTTGGGTGGATGCGCTTTGTAGATATGCAAGCACGCGGGCTTCAGCTTCTTTCACTGAAATTCCATTTGGAATCTCTGTTATCAAACCTGATGTGGTGTGCATTTGTGTCACAAACTCATTCATGCCCGCCAACTGCTCAGCGCTCGCCTTGATGACAACATCGACCCCTTCGCCGATCACATTTAATTCAGAGTCGGTCACAAGCACGGCGATTTCGACCAGAACATCCTTTTCGAGGGAAAGACCCGTCATTTCGCAGTCGATCCAGATCAGATTGGGTTGCTCATTGGCCATGCCCCGAACCTTAGGGCAATCCGCTTGATTTCACCTTCTGTTTACCTTCTAGACACCTTTGCTCCACCTAATCATTGCCAATCTAATAGAGGATTCCCCGCATGACATTGATCGAAAACCAGTCGGCCGCCATCCCTGCGCCACGTGAGATCACGACTAAGCCTCGACGCTCAGATCAGATTTTTCGCGCAATTGTAACGATTGGCGGAATGACATCTTTGGTCATTCTCGGATTGATTGCCCTGTTCTTGTCACTAAAGGGAATAAGTGTTTTACGTGTCGAGAAACTCTCTTTTTTAACTGAATCAAAGTGGGAAGTACTTCAAGATGGTGAAGGAAAGGTAGCCGAAAGTACATTCGGACTTGGCGCGATGCTCATCGGAACATTTTTAACGGCACTCATAGCTGTAATTGTTGGGGTTCCTATCGCAGTCTTGAGTGCACTGTATTTAACTTTCTATTCCCGCGGTCCAGTTAAGAAGTTTCTTGTTTCTTTAATCGACCTTATGGCCGCATTCCCATCCCTGCTCTTTGGTTTCTGGGGTTTCATCGTTTTGATGGGAAGTGCTGAGTACTGGGCCAAACTTCTCAACAAGTATCTTGGATTCATTCCACTCTTTGATGTACCCGCTCCAATCTTTGAGCGCTCGCCATTCATTGCAGGTCTAGTTCTTGCAATCATGATTATTCCTATTGTCACCGCAATCTCGCGCGAAATCTTTGATCAAACACCACTTGATCGAGTTCAAGCAGCTTACGCATTAGGTGCATCAAAATTGGCGATGATCCGCGCGGTTGTAATTCCATACGGACGAGGTGGAGTTGTTGGTGGGGCGATGTTGGGTCTTGGACGCGCCATGGGAGAAACAGTTGCCGTGTACACAGTTCTCAATGTTGTGTATCAAATTAACTGGCAGATTTTGTTTGGTGCTGGTGGAAACGTAGCTTCATTGATTCTTTTGAAGTTCGGAGAAGCTGGGCCAGATGAGGTCAATGCACTTATGGCTGCTGGACTTGTCTTGTTCCTTCTCACTTTGACGGTAAACGCAATCTCTGACGTATTGATTAATAAGTTCGGGAAAAAGGGACGATGACTCAAACCACTATTCCAAAACCCCAAAAACCTTGGAGCACATCCCTCGCGCAGCGATTGGCTACCGCGGGAGTTTTGGCTATCGCCCTTGTTTTGGCTGGCGCAGCCGTAGAACTCACTGGACTAAGTGGCAAGTTGGGTTTTGCTGCAGCGTACTTTTTCTTTGCAAGCCTCTTGATTTTTGTGCAGCAACTGCGTCTGCGTGATTTGGCGGCTGCAAAGGATTCGCTACTAAGCAGTTTTGCATTTCTTGCAATGACCTTAACCTTGATTCCAATTGTTAGCATCGTTTCAACCGTTTTCCTCAAAGGTTACAAGGGAATCCACTTTGGAATGTTTACCAATGACATGACACTTGCTTCAGTTAATGACCCGGTTACATCTGGTGGACTGATTCATGCGCTCATCGGCACACTCATTATGGTGGGCGGAGCACTTATCGTGAGTTTTCCAATTGGTCTTTTAACCGCACTTTACTTAACAGAGATTCGTGGAAATTTAGCTCGTCCAATTAAGTTCCTCGTCCAAGCAATGAGCGGTGTTCCATCAATCGTTGCAGGTCTCTTCATTCTTTCAATCTTGGTCATCCCTATCACGCAAGAACTAACGGGCCTAATGGGTTCTTTAGCACTAAGTATTTTGATGATTCCAACAATTGCCCGAACAGCAGAGGAAATGCTGCTTCTAATTCCAAATGATCTTCGCGAGGCTGGCGTAGCACTAGGTGCAACTCAGTGGCGCACTGTTTCTGGTGTGGTTGTACCTGCCGCAAAGAGCGGTCTAGTAACTGCCGTGATTCTTGGAATTGCACGAATCATTGGAGAGACCGCTCCGATTCTTCTCGTCTCAGGTGGCGCAGATGCGTTGAACTTCAATCCAACTTCAGGCCCTATGGGATCGCTTCCTTTCTACATTTGGAAAGCGTTTTTAACGGGTGGAACTGAAGAGGCTTATGCGCGAGCATGGGGTGGAATGTTGATCCTGCTGATTCTGATCATGGTTTTATTTGGTTTGGCTCGCTACCTAAGTGGACGAAAGGCTTCCTAACATGGCTCCTACTGAGAATTCAAACAACGAAAACAATATGGAGAAAAAAATGCAGACAACGACGCCATCATCACTTGCCTCTGTCGCAGGCAATCGTGAACAACGTGTTCCTGGCACAAACCTTCTAGGTACAGGCCTTGAGACTCGCGGAGTTCACGCATGGTTCGGTACTAAGCATGTCCTCTCAGA
Organism: Actinomycetota bacterium; assembly: GCA_041165485.1. GTDB lineage: Bacteria > Actinomycetota > Actinomycetes > Nanopelagicales > Nanopelagicaceae > Planktophila. The sequence continues at coordinate 2,801 of JBEANK010000017.1, forward strand.
TGTTTCGTTGGATTTTGCTGCAGGTACCGTCACGGCACTTATCGGACCTTCAGGCTGCGGAAAGTCAACATATTTGCGCACGCTAAACCGCATGCACGAGTTCATTCCAACTGCAGCGCTAGCAGGTGAAGTTTTGCTGGATGGCCAAGATATCTACGCACCGGGAACTGATGTAACAAAAATTCGCCTTCGCGTTGGTATGGTTTTTCAGAAGCCAAACCCATTCCCATCAATGACAATTGGCGAAAATGTTCTATCTGGATTAAAGCTTGCACAACTAAAGAAGAGCAACACAGATGAGCTACTCGAGTCATGTTTGGTCCGTGCGGGCTTATGGAGTGAGGTAAAGGATCGTCTTGGCGAGCACGGTGGTGCACTTTCTGGTGGACAGCAACAGCGTCTATGTATTGCTCGCGCATTAGCGGTTGAGCCACAAGTTCTGCTTATGGACGAGCCATGTTCGGCGCTTGACCCAGGCTCAACATTTAGAATTGAAGAGACTATTTCAGAGCTGGCAAAGTCGATGACAATTGTCATTGTTACCCACAACATGCAGCAGGCCGCCCGTGTCTCTGATTACACCGCTTTCTTCCTGTCAGATGGAGGCCCAGGAATCATGGTTGAGACCGCTCCAACGAGCAAGATTTTCTCTTCTCCAACAGATAAGCGCACTGAAGATTACGTAACAGGGCGTTTCGGATAACACCAATTGTTCACTTAAGGCAGGGGATTTGTTTACCTTTTACTTGCCTACATGTAACTCTGCCTAACTACTTTCGGGGATGTAAAGGTTTTACCCTCCTACGAAAGGTTGTTCATGAAGTTTTCAAAGAAGGCAAAGGCCCTAGTCCTTGCCGCAGTAATCGCAGTAACTGGCACAGCGCCAGCTCATGCCGTAGACCTAGCTGGATCCGGCGCATCATTCGTTGTCCCTCTAGTAGAAGCGTGTAAGGCTGGCTTTGCTAAGAAGACTGGACACTCATTTGTTTACACATCAACTGGTTCAGGTACAGGCAAGAACAACTCAGATAACAAAATCGGAGATTTCTGGTTTTCAGATTCAGCACACACAGGTGCTAACAAGCGCTCAACAATTTTCCATGCTCCAATCGTTGCTGCTCCAATCGCAGTTCTAGTTAACCTTCCTGCGAAGAAGGATATCTACCTTTCAAGTACAACAGTGGCAAAGATTTTCGCTGGTGAGATCACAAAGTGGAATGATCCAGCGATCGTCGCGGACAACAACCGCACAGTTAAGTCAACTATTTACAAGAAGACTGCATCAGGAAACGTTGCTGTCGATAAGAGCGGCAATCCAATTGTTCTTCGTACCGCTTCAAAGAGTATTTACTACACACTACCTAACAAGCCAATTAAGGTTGTTTTCCGTTCAGATACTTCAGGAACAACAAACAACTTCACACGCTTCATGAATGGTGTAGCTCCATCAGTATGGACAAAGCCAGCTAATGATGCATTCACAACTGCATTCCCAGGAAACATCAATGCGACATCAAATATCGGACGCATTGTTGGTGCAAATGGTTCACAGGGCGTTGCAACACTTGCTGCGAAGTCTCCATACTCAATCACATATGCAGAGAAGCAATGGGGAACATCATTTGGTCTCCGCGCTGCATATATTGGTAACGCATCAGGTAACTTCACATACCCAGATTCAGCTGCAACATCAGCTTTCCTAGGTGAGGCTAAGCAAGCTACTGACGGAATCGTTACCTTTGATTACAACACAAAGGTTGCAGGCGCATACCCAATTGGAGTTATCAGCTACATGTTGCTAGAGACTTCATATGCTGACAAGACAAAGGGAGCTGCTGTTAAGGAGCTCGCTGAGTACTTCTTGTCTTCAGATTGCGCAACAGCTGCAGCTCCAAGTGGTTTCATCGCTATCGAGGGAACATTCCTTGCTAAGGCGAAGGAACTACTAGCTCGCGCAAACAAATAATCTAAAGCTCAATAACTAAATAAAAGAACCCAGGGCAACGAGGGTGGCCCTGGGTTCTTTTTTGTTGTAAAGCCGCTGCGCGCCTGGCAGGAATCGAACCTGCGACCTATCCGACTGAGCTACAGGCGCCTGTAGGAGGGTCGTAATGCTAAGTCTACCGACATGAACCACTAAGGTTTCATTCCATGGCTGAGTTCATTTATACGATGAAGAAGGCGCGTAAAGCGCACGGTGACAAGGTCATCCTTGATGACGTCACAATCATGTTTTATCCAGGTGCCAAGATCGGTGTCGTCGGTCCTAATGGAGCTGGTAAGTCCACCGTTTTGCAGATCATGGCTGGATTACAGCAACCATCAAATGGTGAGGCGTACTTAACCCCTGGTTACACAGTTGGAATCCTGCTGCAAGAACCACATCTTGATGAGACTAAAAATGTAATTGATAATGTTAAAGAGGGTGTTGCTGAAACGGTAGCGATGCTTGCGCGCTTTGACGAGATCAGCGCCGAGATGGCAAACCCTGATGCAGATTACGACAAGTTATTAGCTGAAATGGGAGAGTTGCAAGAGCAACTCGATCACCGCAACGCTTGGGAACTTGATTCACAGTTGGAACAAGCGATGGATGCACTACGTTGCCCACCAGCTGATGCAGATGTTTCAGTGCTGTCTGGTGGAGAAAAACGCCGTGTAGCCTTATGTAAGTTGTTATTGCAAGCACCAGATCTTTTACTCCTTGATGAGCCTACTAACCACTTGGATGCTGAGTCTGTTTTATGGCTTGAACAGCACCTCAATAAGTATGCAGGCGCGGTCGTTGCGATCACTCACGATAGATACTTCTTGGACAATGTTGCACAGTGGATTCTGGAACTCGACCGTGGTCGCGCATATCCATATGAAGGAAATTACTCAACTTACCTAGAAACCAAAGCTGCTCGTTTAAAGGTTGAAGGTCAGAAGGATGCGAAGCGCGCAAAGCGTTTGGCTGAAGAACTTGATTGGGTTCGCCAAAATGCGAAGGGTCGCCAAGCAAAATCAAAAGCACGTCTTGCTCGTTATGAGGAGATGGCCGCTGAAGCTGACAAGATGCGCAAGTTGGACTTCGAAGAAATTCAGATTCCACCTGGCCCACGTCTTGGAAATGTGGTTATTGAAGTTAATAACTTAACTAAGGGCTTTGGGGATCGCGTTCTCATTGAAGATCTCTCTTTTACTCTGCCTCGCAATGGAATCGTTGGAATCATTGGTCCCAATGGTGCTGGTAAAACAACGCTATTTAAGACTCTGATGGGTATGGAGCCGGCAGATTCTGGCTCTGTAAAGATTGGTGAAACTGTAAAGATTTCATATGTTGACCAGAGCCGTGGGGGAATCGATCCCAAGAAATCTTTATGGGAAGTTGTCTCAGATGGCAATGACTTTATTAAGGTCGGCCAAGTTGAAATGCCATCACGTGCCTATGTTTCATGTTTTGGTTTCAAGGGACCAGATCAGCAGAAAGCAGCGGGAATTCTTTCAGGTGGAGAACGTAACCGTTTGAATCTAGCTTTAACTTTGAAGCAAGGTGGAAACCTTTTACTTCTCGATGAGCCAACAAACGATCTTGACGTTGAAACACTTGGTTCACTTGAAAATGCTTTACTTGAATTTCCAGGGTGTGCAGTTGTGATCTCTCACGATCGCTGGTTTCTTGACCGCGTAGCAACTCACATTTTGGCATACGAAGGTGATGCAAAGTGGTTCTGGTTTGAAGGAAACTTCGAAAGCTATGAAGCAAACAAGATCGAGCGATTGGGTGCAGAAGCATCTCGCCCTCATCGCATGACATACCGAAAGTTGACCCGCTAATGAGATTTCAGAACAAACAGTATGTTCGTTGGGGCGACCTCGATGCTTTTGGCCATGTTAATAACGCTACCTATTTAATCTATGCACAAGAAGCACGTTATGCATGGTCGAAGATGCTGGAAATGGTTGTTGCTCGTGCAGAAGTAGATTTCATTGCACCGATCTATACAGGTGACATTTATATCGATGTAGAAATATGGGTTAACAAAATCGGTAACTCTTCTTTTGGCGTGACATATGAGATGAAAAATGGAGAAGAACTTCTTGCTCGAGTTAAAACTGTGCAGGTTACCGTCTCTATGGAGACAAAGAAGTCTCGCCCAATTAATGAGTCAGAGCGTGATTTTTTGAGTAAATATTTGGAAGAGGAGAAGTAACTATGGCACAGCTAGCTTCGCGCGAAGAGCGCCCTTGGTGGAGAGATGCCGTTACCTATCAAATCTATCCACGCTCATTTGCTGATTCAAATGGCGATGGCATTGGTGATGTAGAGGGTATTCGTTCACGTCTTCCTTACTTGCACTCATTAGGTATTGATGCAATTTGGATTTCTCCTTGGTATCCATCACCACAACATGATCACGGCTATGACGTCTCTGATTACATGGATATCGAACCTGCTTATGGAACATTGGCGCAGGCCGAACAGCTGATTAAAGAAGCCCATGATTTTGGAATTAAATTAATCGTTGACATTGTTCCTAATCACACATCAAGTGAACACAAGTGGTTTAAGGAAGCACTCGCTGCAAAGCCAGGATCAAAAGAACGTGATCGCTACATGTTCCGCGATGGCAAAGGCCCTAATGGAGAACTTCCACCAAACAACTGGGAGGCTGTTTTCGGCGGACCTGCATGGGAACGTGTAATCGAAGCTGATGGAAAGCCAGGGCAGTGGTATTTACACCTGTTTGCAGTTGAGCAACCAGATCTGAATTGGGAAAACCAAGAGGTCAAGGATCATCTAGAGGATGTTTTGAAGTTCTGGCTAGATCGTGGCGTAGATGGTTTCCGCATCGATGTTGCACACGGAATGGTTAAAGAAGCAGGTTTGCCAGATATCAAGAAGGATCCTGCAGCAGAGATGTTGGGAACTGATCACAAACCATTTTGGGATCAAGAGGGTGTTCACGACATTTATCGTTCATGGCGCAAAATCTTTGACTCATATCCAGGAGATCGCATGGCGGTTGCAGAGGCGTGGGTAAGTCCAGCCTCACGCATTGCGCGTTATGTGCGCCCAGATGAACTTCAAAACTCATTTAACTTTGAAATGCTCACTACGTTGTGGGATGCAGCAGAGATAAAGAAAAAGATTAATAACTCAATCGAAGCGTTGGCCGAGGTTGGAGCACCAACTTCATGGGTGTTTAATAACCACGATGTTGTGCGCTCTGTCGATCGCCTGGATTTAGGACTAACAAATCATGGTGATACAACCCTTTCGCGCCAGGGAGATCCCAAGAAGCTCAACATTGCACGTGGAACTTTGCGCGCACGCAGTGCAACTTTGATGACACTAGCTTTGCCTGGCGGCACCTACTTATATCAAGGTGAAGAGTTAGCTGTTCCTGAAGTACGTGATATTCCAGAAGATCGTTTAACAGATCCTCGTTGGAAGATGAGTGGATATCAAGATCGCGGTCGAGATGGATGCCGTGTTCCAATTCCTTGGTCATCAGATCCAAAGGGTGCATTTGGTTTTTCAACTAAAGATTCTTTGAAACCTGAAGAGGCGTGGTTGCCACAATCTTCCTGGTGGGGCAAGTACTCAGTTGATAGTCAAGATGGCGTTGAAGGTTCAACACTTTCTATGTATCGCGAAGCATTAGCACTGCGTAAGCAAGAGCCTGGACTTGGTGATGGACCAATGGAGTGGATTGAGGCGGGCAAGGATGTTGTTGCTTTTGAACGTCCAGGAGATTTCGCCTGCTACATCAACTTCGGTACACCAATCCAATTACCAAGCAACAGTCAAATTTTGGTAGCTAGTGGTCCGGTAACAGGACACACATTGCCAACTGATACTGCTGTTTGGGTACGACTGGTTTCGTAAATGCCACAGAAAAGAAGGATTCATCCTGCGTGGATCGCTGCGCTGGTGACCTTCTTTACCCTTGTTGCAACGGCGGGATTTAGATCAGCACCATCGGTGTTGATTGTTCCGCTTGAAGAAGCATTTGGTTGGGGTCGCGATCAGATTTCATTAGCGATCTCTGTAAATGTACTTCTGTATGGATTAACAGCACCCTTTGCCGCAGCTTTGATGGAGCGATTTACAGTTCGCAAAGTTGTGATGGGTGCGTTAACCACCGTTAGTACAGGAGCTTTTCTTACAACCTTTGTTCAGGCTCCATGGCAGTTGGTTTTAACCTGGGGAGTAATAGTTGGCGTGGGTACAGGCTCTATGGCGCTGGTATTTGCTGCAACCGTTGCAAATCGTTGGTTTGTGAAGCGTCGCGGATTAGTTGTTGGCGGATTAACTGCAGCGGCTGCAACTGGGCAGTTGGTCTTTTTGCCAGGCCTGACTTCTTTATCCTCAACTTATGGTTGGGAATCAATCGGGTTAACCATTGGTACCGCTTCACTGTTAATGGTTCCCTTCATTTATTTATTCCTTAAGGAAGATCCAGCCGATCTTGGAATGCTTCCCTTTGGCGCACCAGCTGATTGGCAAGCACCTGTTAAATCATCTATGCCTGCTGCCAAGCTTGCAATTGTTACTTTAAAAGAGGCAAGTGCTCATAAAGATTTCTGGTACCTGACTGGATCATTTTTTGTCTGTGGACTTTCAACGAGCGGATTAATCGGTACCCACTTCATTCCTGCAGCGCATGACCACGGAATGGCCCAAGTAACCGCAGCTAGCTTGCTCGCATTAATTGGCGTCTTTGATGTAATTGGAACATTGTTTTCTGGATGGCTGACTGACAAATTTGATCCTCGCAAACTTTTGTTCTTTTACTACTCATTACGTGGGCTTTCCTTGTTCTTATTGCCGTCAATTCTCTTTGCAAGTGTTCACCCTTCGACTTTAGTGTTTGTCATTTTCTACGGACTTGATTGGGTAGCAACAGTGCCTCCGACAATCATGCTGTGCCGAACAATCTTGGGACCAGACCGTGGAACCGTCATTTATGGATGGGTTTTCGCAGCTCACCAAATCGGAGGCTCAATTGCAGCTTTAGGGGCTGCGGTGTTGCGTGTAAAACTTGGCGATTATGCACTTTCATTTTATCTAAGTGGCGCCCTGTGCCTGATTACAAGCTACTTTGTTTTACAGATTGCAAAAGGCAAAGACACCGCTAGCCTTAATGTATGAGCAGCTTTTATGAACAAGTAGGCGGAGAAAAGTTCTTCGCCGATCTTGTTTCACAGTTTTATGCAGTCGTTGCTACAGATCCAATCCTTCGGCCTATGTATCCAGAAACAGATATGAAAGGTGCTGCCCAACGTTTGCAATGGTTTTTAGAACAATACTGGGGCGGACCAAGTACCTACCAGGAAAACCGTGGACATCCACGGTTACGTATGCGTCATGCGGAGTTTGCAGTAACCGTTGCAGCACGTGATGCCTGGTTAAATGCAATGCATCTGGCGGTTGACGGTGTCGAGATAGATCCCGCTCTTAAAGGGGAGTTATGGAGTTATCTAGAGATGGCAGCGAACTCTTTGGTAAATCAACCAGATTGAGATTGATTTCCAACTTTAAGAATTTCGCCGTTACGCAAGTACCACAGAGTTCCTTGGCCATCACGAACCGTTGTAACTCGTAGACCAACCCTTTCAACGACGCCTTCGATCTCTAAGACCTCAACGGTGTCACCGACACCATATTGATCTTCGATCAACATAAAGATTCCAGACAAAACATCGCGAACCAAAGTTTGGGCACCAAGACCAATTGCAACACCTACGACTCCAGCTGATGCGATAAGGGGACCAAGATCAAATCCAAACTCACCTAGCGCCATAGCAAGTGCAATAATCCAGGTGGAAGATTTCAAGGTCGCGGTTAAGACTCCGCTCAAAGTTGTTGCACGCTCTTTCTGGCGGGCCACAATGTTTCGAGGACCTGGGACCAGATCTGCAGAGGCTAACCTGCTCATTGCTCTAGAGATTGCTCGAGAGCCAAATGATTGGATCAGGGTAGCTGCCACCAAGATGATCAGAACTCGAAGGGGAGTCCCAGCCATCCAATCTAAGAAATCCCGCATAGAGTCGCTCATGGTGGTAAAACTTTATCCAAAATGTCACCTAAATATCGCCGTTCAATACCCACGAGGTCGGGTGTTTTGGTGCAAGATGAGCAAATCGGCGCGAGCCACGCGCCAGATCGGGAGCGATTTATGTCGCGCACACTAGTTCTCAATGCCACCTATGAGCCATTGGGTGTCATAACAGATCGTCGCGCGCTCATTTTGGTTCTCAATCACAGAGCAACAATGGTTGAAGACAGTGGCGACATTTTAAGATTTGCCGGCGGACAGGTTTCACTCCCATCTGTAGTTCGACTTAATAAGTTTGTTCGCATTCCATACCGTCATTCTGTTCCATTATCACGCAGGGCGATCTTTGCTCGCGATGGTGGACGTTGCGTTTACTGTTCCGCCCCTGCAACTTCAATTGATCATGTAATTCCACGTAGCCGTGGTGGTGGACATAATTGGGAAAATGTTGTTTCAGCGTGTCACAAGTGCAACCACATTAAAGCTGACAAGCAGTTAAAAGAGCTGGGCTGGAGATTGCGCACCTTGCCTCGTGAACCAGTTGGCGCAGCATGGAGAATTCTGGGAACAGGTCGCACAGATCACAGATGGTTGCAGTACCTAGAGCCATTTGGTGTGGCTGCAGCAACCGCATAAGTAAATTACACTGTCACCATGAGCAGAAATGAAGGCCCAATCGTAGAGATTCCTGGAATCTCAGTTCTCGAAACTGTTGTTACGTTTTTTGTGATCCCAACAGTTATGTTTGTTGTGATCTCAGTTCTTGCTTATGCGATGTCAAAGCCAAAGAAGGCTAAGACATCTGCAATCACAGTTATCGAATAACTCTACTTATCGAGCGCTTGAACCTTAAGAGCACGGATCAATCCATCCTGTGACTCTTTAACAAGCTTTCGAAGCACAGTAGGCGCATCCTTTCCAAGACCATTGAGCCAGGTATTAGTTGCATCAACAGTTGATTGCTTCACAATCCAGTTCGGATAGAAGCCAGTTACAAACTTAGCTGCTGGTTCATATGAACGTGACTCCCAGACAGAGATCAAATTGTCGAAGTACAGATTCACAAATGGCTCTAGCAATGTGCGCTGAATTGGACGCTGGAAACCTGCAACTAATGCGGTTCGCACAGATGTTGCAACCTCTGCATCCAGACCCTTATTAAATGCGTAAGCCTTTGCCTCATTATTTGGCATCGCAGCCAAGCAAGTTTCAAAGGCAAGATTGCCAGTCGTTGTGTTGTCATTGGCAAGTTCGGCATCAAGCTCAGACTTTGTGGTGGCTCCACGCTCAGTTAAGGCGATCAGGAAGTACCAACGCAGATCTGCGTCAACCTTTAAGCCAGGTGCACTGCCATTGAGTAGTTCACGAATCTTTGCTGTCTGTTCCGCAGTTTGCGCATTAATTGCAAAGGCACGAGAGATTAGAAGTTGAAGATCGCTACCTGGTGCAGAGTTTTGAGTCAGCGACCAAAGTCCATCAGCTAACTTTTCGCGGTATGCATCACGGTTTGAATCCTTTGCATAGGCCTCCACAGAGGTACCTAACTGCGCCAGGACAATATTCACGATCGCATCATCACTTTCGCCAGCAAGCCCATTGAGTGCTATCTCAAGGAAATCTGCAGATGAGATTTCAGCATCGCGGTGCATATCCCAGATTGAAGCCCAGCACAGTGCGCGGGCAAGTGCATCATCTAGTTTTCCTAGATGGGTCTTTAGGGTTGCTATTGAGCGTTCATCAAAACGCAGTTTTGCATAGGAAAGATCGCGATCATTGATCAGCAATAGGTCGGCAACCTTTTCACCGGCTAGCTCTGCGACAACTGTTGTTTCGCCAGCAACATCAAGTTCTACGGTCTTACGAAGTTTTAAAGTGTCTCCGCTGATGTCATACAAGCCAACTGCAAGTCGGTGGGGACGTAGCTCCTTTGATCCTGCCGGAACAAGTGGAACCTCTTGCTTAATTGTGATGCTCCTATAAACGCCACCATCAATTTCTAGTGAAGGGCGAAGTGTGTTTACACCAGCTGTTTGTAGCCAAGTGTTTACCCATGCATCCAACTTGCGACCACTAGAAGCTTCTAGTTCTACCAAGAGATCTTCCAGGGTGGTATTTCCCCATGCATGCTTTGCAAAGTACTTTTGAAGTCCAGCGATAAATTGTGGGCGACCAACGTGAGCAACCAGTTGATGCAGAACCGATGCTCCCTTTGCATATGTAATTCCGTCAAAGTTTGCATTAACCGCTTCCATATCAACCATGTCAGCGATGATTGGGTGAGTAGAGGACAGCTGATCTTGGCGGTAGGCCCAGTTCTTACGAGCAGAGTTAAATTCGGACCAGGCACCGTTGAAACGAGTTGCTTCAGCCAACGCTAAATATGAGGACCATTCAGCAAATGATTCGTTCAACCAAAGATCGTCCCACCATGACATGGTGACCATGTCACCAAACCACATGTGTGCCATCTCGTGCAGAATTGTGTTTGCGCGTGACAAGTATGCCTTATCTGGCATGTGGCTGCGGAATACCAAGACATCTTCGCGGAAAGTTACCGCACCTGCGTTTTCCATCGCTCCAAAGTTAAAGTCAACAACTGCGATCTGGTCATACTTTTCAAATGGATACGCCAAACCAAAGGTCTTTTCAAAGTATTCAAAACCCTGCTTTGTAATCAAGAAGATGTCTTCAGGATCTAGGTACTGCATCATCGACTTGCGGCAGTAAATACCCAAAGGAATTTCTTTTTGACCTTTATACACATCGTGAACCGATGAGTAAGGGCCTGCGATGAGCGCATCAAGGTATGTCGCGATGCGAGGAGTTGTTGAGAACTTCCATTCAACAAAATCACCCTTTGCAACCTTTGACTCAACAGGGTTGTTCGAAACAGCTTGCCAATGTCCTGGAGTTGTAACTGTCAAAGCAAATGTTGCCTTCAGTGCTGGCTGGTCGAAGCAAGGGAACATATTGCGAATATGTGCTGTCTCTCCTTGTGAGTACAGATAAACCTCACCATCTGAAGGATCAACAGAGCGTTGCAATCCTTCACCAGACTTGGAGTATTCAGCTTCGATCTCAATCACCAAGAGATTGTCAGCAGCCAAGTTAGTAAGGAAAATGCTTTCTCCATCAAAGTTACTTGTGTCGACGGCAACGCCATTGAGTGTGGCGCTAATAACTGAGCGACCAACAGCATCAATAAAGGTTGAATAGCCAGGCTTGTTACAAGTGAATGAAACCTCTGACTTTGAGTAAAAGGTTTCCTCGCCCTTTGTGACATCAAGGGTGACTACATAACTGTTGACATATAGATGGTCGGCACGATCTTTTGCTTCAGCACGACTCAAATTCAGACCTGGCACTTGTTGCTCCTTCGGTGATTTTGTAGGTTCTTATCCAACCATGACACAGTTGCCCCATGGAACGCCCATCGGTTCGTAGCTACAGTATCCGCGGCTCCCGAATTACCGAGGCCCAGCGAGCGGCCAAAGATGCATTACAAAAGGTTCATGGAATCGAGTTCACCCAACGAGAGATAAATCTTTCTGAGATCTTTCCACAGAGCGACAAGGTCATCATGGAGATCGGCTTTGGCATGGGTGAGGCCACCGCAATAATTGCTAAGAATCACCCTAACAATGGATATATCGCAGTTGATGTTCACCCACCCGGAATTGGAAAGTTGCTAGCGCGCATTGTTGAAAATGATCTGACAAACCTTAAGGTCATCGAAGAGGATGTTCATGTTGTTTTGCAACATATGATCGCTGATGAATCTCTAGATGGAATTCACCTTTTCTTCCCAGATCCATGGCCAAAGAAAAAGCACAATAAGCGACGCATAATCAATGAAGCTTTCTTAGCTTTAATCCACCCAAAGATCAAAAGAGGCGGATTCATTCATATAGCAACCGACTGGGTTCCTTATGCAGAAAGTATCCAGGAAGTTTTTGCAGCTTCGACATTATTTACAGGGGGAGTAATTGAAAAGCCTGAGTGGAGACCAGTAACTCGTTTTGAAGGACAGGGTATTGATAAAGATCATGCCGTTAACGACATGATGTACGCAAAGGCCTAGAGCGAACCTTCTTTTTCGTACTTTGCAATTTTGTTAATTCTGCGAACATGTCGCTCATCATTTGAAAATGGTGTCTCGATAAATGCATCGATAATGGCCTTGCACTCTTCAATAGAGTGCATACGTCCACCGATTCCAACCACATTTGCATTGTTGTGGTCACGACCTAGCTTTGCAGTCTCAACGCTCCAGGCAAGCACTGCGCGTACTCCTTTAACCTTATTTGCTGCGATCTGCTCGCCATTTCCGGAGCCACCCAAAACAATTCCTAGTGAAGATGGATCATCACCAGTTGCTATCGCCGCTGGAATGCAAAAATCTGGATAATCATCTACGGCGTCATATACATGTGGACCATGATCCTTTACATCATGACCCTTGCTCTGTAAGTACTCAACAAGAGCCGCCTTCAATTCCAAACCCGCGTGATCGCTACCAATATGAATGCGCATAAGCGCATCTTGCCACGGGAAGAGAAAAACCCACCAAGTGATTGCTCACGTGGCGGGTTTTTCCACTACTCAGGAGGAAGTGTTTTCAGAACTTAGTGACGTGGACCTTTGCCCATACCTTTTCCATGCTTATGTCCCATTCCCTTAGGACCCTTGTCACCCTTAGGACCCTTAACGCGCTCAACCTCTGCTGTTACATGTGCAGTTAGGTTTGCCTTAAGTGTTGTTGCTTGAGCCGCAGTTAATGTGCCAGCTGTCACGCGAGCATCAATCTCCTTGGTTTCAAGTCCAACTAGAGCTGCGATAAGTGCATCCTTCTTGGCACCTGCAATTGTTGCTAGTGATTCACCAGCTGCAAGACGTGTCTTGATTGTTGCTGCATCTATTCCAAGTGTGGAAGCAACTAGTGCTTCACGAGCTGCATGACGAGCATCGTGAGCAGCTTTGTTAGCCGCCTTATTTGCATCCATGGTTGCCTTGAAATCATCAAACTTCTTTGTGATTGCATCAGCCTGTGCTTGAGTAATAGTTCCAGCCTTTACTAGATCTGCAAGAACAGTTGCCTTTGCCTGTCCCTTGCCAGCACCATCATGTGCTGAAGCGACTGTTACAGATCCTGTTGTTAGCGCCGCAATTGTGATTGCAACCGCTGCGACTCTCTTCTTTGATGACATTAAATGTCCTCTCGTTAGAACTTACTGTCTTGACCCCTCGTCAAGGACTACCCGTAATTAACAGGTTCATGCTGAGGATTTTAGCCATTGAACCTGAAAACACCCTCAGAGAAATAACCTATCAGTGCGGGGATTTCCTTACAGATACGCATAATCCCCCTCCCGAAACCCTTATTCGCTCGGAATTTTCACAGGTTCACACTGATATCCCCAGACAGAAAATTAGGTGAATCATGAAAGGCAATCGTTCCCTTATCGCACTAACTTTAACTTTTTCACTAGCACTGCTTCCGTCAGCAGTTGCAGTTGATAAAACCAAGGTGAAAGCTGCTGGGCCTTCTCCGACAACTGTTGTTAATACGATTCTTAGCGGTTCAGGTGCACCTGCCAAAACATTAGGAATTAATGGAGATTTTTATATTGATACTAAAAATCTCAATCTCTATGGACCAAAAACAAAAGGTATTTGGAAAGTGACAACATCATTAAAGGCAAAAGAGAGCGTAACCGCATCAGTTGTTACTGGTGATACAGGTCCGGCCGGTGCCAAGGGTGAGACTGGAGAGAAAGGTGACAAGGGAGAGAAAGGTGACAAGGGAGAGAAGGGTGATAAAGGTGCAACCGGTGATAAGGGCGCAACGGGAGCACAAGGTATTCAAGGTTTAACTGGCGCAACAGGTTTACCTGGTGCAACCGGAGCAACTGGCGCAACAGGTGCAACAGGTTTAACTGGCGCTAAGGGTGATGCAGGATCTGTTGGAGCAACTGGCGCAACTGGTGCAACCGGAGCTAAAGGCGACACCGGTGCTACGGGTCCGCAAGGTATTCAAGGAATACAAGGATTACCTGGTGAAACAGGAACCGCTGGCGCAACTGGCGCAACTGGTGCACCGGGTGCTCAAGGTGAAGCGGGGATCTCTTATTCAAAGTGGGCAACAGTTCCAGCAGCTACCTTGTCAATAACAGGTGCTAACAATTCAACTTCACATGTCTTCTTTACTGCACCTTCTGCAGGTCATTACACATTCGAAGTGATCGTTACAGGTGTCACAAATTTCAACGACACCATTTCACTAAATGCAGAGATTGTTATAGGAAACGCTGCTATTTCTAATCAATACACAGTTGCCGCATATGCAGATACTTTTGCGAACGGAGCCTCTGGAAGGCAATATGGATTTACAGTTATTGGTGCCATGGCAAATGTTTCGTCAGGAGCGATATTTGCCTTGAAGATTACAAATGAATTCGCTGTTGGTGGGGGAACGCCAATCAATTTCTTGGGAAGGGCCCTCGTAAACAAGGTCGGATCTATCGGCTAAACAATCTGGAGCGGGTGACCGGGATCGAACCGGCATGGCCAGCTTGGAAGGCTGGGGCTC
>JBEANK010000018.1:0-12255 GCA_041165485.1 Actinomycetota bacterium
TGAGGCTCATGTGGCTACTTTACTATGCGAAAATACACCTGTGAGCCCGCGTAGAAACTACCCAAAGAAGCGACAAAAGCCCGAAGAACCTCGGGAGATAAACATCGCCTCAACGGGTGAGAGCGTGGAAGAACACAACGATGGTGTGTACATCGTCAGACGTTTAACAGGCTCTGGATCAACTAAACCCTATAGATGTCCAGGGTGCGATCAATTGATTCCGTTAGCGACGCCGCATGTAGTTGCGTGGAAAGAGTACGACGAGGATGGTCGACGCCATTGGCACACAGCTTGTTGGGCTAAGAAAGATAAACGTCGTCCAAATACAGAACGTACTCGAAACGCTCCACGCTTTTAACCAAAACGTCCCTTAAGGAACTTAGAAGCTCGAACAATTAATCGATCGGTTCCAGCTGTGCGCTTAAAACTCAAAATTTTCAACGGCAGATTAACTCGTGTACGTACTACTGTTCGGGCGTAGGTGTATTCAAGCAAACCCTCAGGACCATGTATTCGACCGTAGCCACTGTCCTTAACCCCGCCAAATGGAACAGATGAGATCGCAGCAAATGAGAAAGTAGAGTTGATGGCAACCATTCCGCAGTGCAGTTGAGATGCAATCCTCTTACCTTGGCGCTTAGACCAAATATTTGCACCTAAGCCATAGCGAGAGTTATTGGATAGCTCAATCGCTTCCTTCATTGATTTAACACGGTTAATAATAATTATTGGCCCAAAGGTTTCCTCACGAATAGCAGTTGAGCTCTCAGGCACATCCACCAAAATGACTGGCTGCACAAATGGTTCCTGAATCGATTTCATACTTCCATAGGCAAATTTTCCACCATCTTTAATCGCGGCTTTAATGTGAGATGTAATAACGCCAATCTGTGATGGCATTGTTGAAGCACCATAATTACCTTCACCTGGAGCTGCTGCTGTCAGAGTTGAGGCAAGTGCAATTGCCTTTTCAATGAAGATATCTGCAACCTTTTCATCGACATATACACGCTCAGCACCAATGCAGGATTGACCCGCATTTGCCATTGCTGACCAGATGGTTGCATCTACCGCTCTATCAATATGTGCATCAGCTGCGACGATAACTGGATCTTTTCCACCGCATTCAAGTACAACGGGGGTCATTTGTGTTGCACAGGCAGCGGCTACTAACTTTGCCGTGCGAGTCGAACCTGTGAAGGAAAGCTTGTTGATTGCGGAAGTACACAGTGCATTTCCGGTCTCACCTGATCCTGTGATTGTTGTGAAAATTCCAGAAAATGGTGCGATAGCGTTAAAGCTCTCATTGATCCACATTCCAACACCTGGTGTGAACTCACTCGGCTTGAACACTACGGTATTTCCTGCGGCTAAGGCATATGCGATTGAACCCATCGGAGTAAAAATTGGATAATTCCACGGTCCAATGACGCCGACAACACCTAAAGGTGAACGCTCAACAGTGGCGGACATATTGGCCATTAATGCACCTGGAGCGCGATGAGATGTTCGCATAATCTCTTCAGCATGACGTGCCGCCCAACCAATGTGATTGACGGTGTTGGAAACCTCTAATCTCGAATCACTTAATGGCTTACCTGTTTCCAGCGAGATCAGCTGCGCAATTTGTTCAATATTGTTAATGATGTATGCGCTCCACTCAAGCAGAGTTTTCTTTCGTCCGCTAAAGCCAAGTTTTACCCATCCATCAGCTGCCTCACGCGCTTGCTCTACGACTGCGGCAACCTCCTTAGTAGTCATAATCGAATAGCGACCAACAACCTCGCCGGTAGATGGATTAAAGGAGTTAAAGGTTTTTGCCATGCCATAAAGCCTAGTCGTGTACGGATAGGATTTGAAGTATGAGTCAGACGGTTCGCCCAAGCAGTATCTTTGAAGCGGTGCGAACGCCTTTTCATGTAATTACTGAAGATGGAATTGATTTAATTGGTGAAGTCGCCGCACCTATTGGCAGATCAAATGGTGCGATTTTATGCTTACATCCGCTTCCGACTGCAGGCGGAATGATGGATAGCCATGTGTATAAAAAAGCAGCAAATCGACTACCAGCAATGGCTGGAATAACCGTTGTTCGTTTTAATACTCGTGGAACCACAAGCGAAGCCGGAACTAGCACCGGAGAGTTTGATAATGGAAAATCTGAACGTTTTGATGTTGAGGCGATGCTGCGCTATTGCTTTGACGATTTGAAGCTGGAAAATCTTTGGGTATCTGGATGGTCCTTTGGAACAGATCTAGCTTTACAACATGCAAAAGATCCTCGACATAAAGGCCTCATACTTTTGAGCCCGCCATTACGTACTACAACGAATGAACAACTTGAGTATTGGAATTCGGATCCTCGACCAATCACAGCCTTAGTTCCAGAACTAGATGATTATTTACAACCAGAAGCGGCACGGGAGAGATTTGCAATTGTTCCAAAGTTACAGATTATCGCCGTCGATGAGGCAAAGCATTTGTGGCTAGGAGAACCATCAGTCCACCGTGTTCTCTCTGAGATCACTTCAATCGTAACGGCCATACCTACAAGCCTTCCGCTTGAATTTTAAGCGTTATTTGCTCGAGGAATCACAACTTCATCGAGAATCAAAATAATCGATGCTGCTACAGGCACGGCTAGTAAACCGCCAACCAAACCTAGAAGAGATGAACCGATTAGAGCTGCGATGATTGTGACAGCACCTGGAACGGAAAGTGTGCGCTTCATGATGCGTGGAGTAACAACATAGTTTTCAATTTGGACATAAACAACGTATGCAACAAAGGCTACCAATCCGATGACCAAAGATTGAGTAAGCGCAATTAAAGTGAAAATTCCACATCCGATGAAGTGGCCAATGAGTGGAATTAATGCGGCTACAAGCACAAACATGCCAATGGCAATTGGAGAAGGTAAGCCCAAAAATGTGGAGAGAATTGTTACAAAAAAGGCTGCCATAGCAGCTATCAAAATCTGACTGCCCACGAATGAGCCCACACGTGCGATTACAGCATGCGTTAAAAGTCCAACGCGATCACGGCGGCTAGCCGGAACTAAGGAAAGGCCAAGATTGATCGCTTGTGGGAGAGAGGTGATGAAGTAAAGAGTCAGCACCAAAATTGTAAGCGCGGTGAAGAACCCTGACAGAACTGATTTACCAACTCCGATGACGCCACCAAATGTAGAGATCAACAATGTTCCATCTGAAGTGATCGACTCTAGGCGGGTTTGTAATGTATCAACCAATCCGTATTGAGTATTGAGTTGCTTGATAGTTTCATTCTTCATTAAGTCTTGAAGTAACTGAGGCGCGTTCTCAATTAGTTGGGTACCTTGACTAATAACCGGTGGAATCACAACAAAGGAAAAGAAGATCACAAAGAGAATTACTGATGAAAAAATCACTGCCACCGCAGAGCTACGAGATAGATTTCGCTTTCTCAGCGCTTCGACAGCTGGATTCAAACCAGTGGCAAGAAACAAAGCGATCAAAATTAAAACAAAAATCTGGCTAACGCTGGCAAGTGCGCGCATTAAAACGATTGCTGTAAGGGCACCCAAGGTTGCAATGAACCCAAAGTAAAAGGGATGAGATCGATTGATTGGAGCGCCTAGCGTTCCATAATCAGATGCGACCTTTTCTGCCTTCGGTGATCGAGTTGTTGCCTTCTTAATCCGCGCTGTAATAGCCATAAGGACATTCTAAAGTGAATAGATCACTCTTATTGAGACGTGGTGTTCATGTTCCCGACACATTTATACGAGAGAATACCGACTATGGCGTTGCGCATTACAGGCTTAGGCGAGGAGATCGCAGCTGTCACAGGCCTGCCCTGGCACCTGCCCTTGGAAGAGTGGCCGGAAGATCCAGCCCTTGCAGAAAAACGCGGTATTTCTCGACATGTTGTGCGCCTTGTACGTGCAAGTAATGATCCCGATGCAGAAGTTTATGCGGTTAAAGAAACTGTCTCAGAGTTTGCAAATCGCGAATATAAGATTTTGCGTGAATTAACTCATCTCAATGCACCATGTGTTGAACAAGTCGCCGTGGTTGAAGGTCGAGTTGATGCTAACGGCGAAGAGCTTCCTTGCGCCATTGTGACTCGATTTTTGCCGTATTCATTGCCATATCGAGTGCTTTTATCTGGTGCAGTTACCGCACATGAAATAACAACAATGGCAAGTGCGCTTGCATTACTTTTGGTTAGATTGCACCTTTTAGGTTTCTGGTGGGGGGATTGTTCACTTTCTAATACCTTGTTCCGTCGTGATGCAGAAGGTTTTGCCGCTTATCTTGTAGATGCTGAAACCGGTGAATTCCAAAAAACCCTGAGCGATGGTCAACGTGAACATGATTTAGAAATTGTGCACTTCAATGTTGCTGCAGAGCTAGAAGATCTTGCGCTCTCAGGAGTTCTGTATCCAGGCATGGAGCCGGTGCGTGCATCTGAAGCGGTGATACGTCGTTACCGGCGTATCTGGGCAGCACTTAAGGAAAGACAGTTATTAGACCCAAAGGATCGTCATGCTGTAGAACGTGCCATGCGTCAATTACATGATCTGGGATTTGCGGTTGAAGAAGTCGCAATTACTATTGATGGCGATACACAAATGATCTCCTTCCAGCCAAAGTTAGTTGCTGCTGGTTATCACACCCAACGTCTGCGAGATTTAACAGGTCTTGATGCAGAAGAATTACAAGCAAAACGCTTACTCGCATCCTTTGATCGATACAACGCCCGTGAAAATAAATTAGGAATCAGTTCACACGAGATGGCAAAGAAGTGGATCTCTGAGGTCTTTGAGCCAATTATCAGTAGGGTTCCCGATCACATGAGAGGTCGTGTAGAACGCGCACAGATGTTCCATGAAATCCTTGAAAATCGCTGGTATTTGAGTGAAAAAGCAGGCTATGACGTTGGGTTAGATGTGGCTACAGACAATTACTGTGCTGAAATTCTGCCTCTTCGCCGCGACTCAGGCGTTGACATAGTTGTTCAATAGATAGGATGGCAACATGAGCTTGCCACCTAACTTCGGTCAAGCCTTTGATTTAAGTTCATTAACTAAACCAAAGGTTGATCCTTCGCTTCCGATGCCTGGAATTGAAGTATCTGTCGAAAACTTAAGTAGTGAGATTCTTCCCTTATCTCTTGTACGCCCTGTAATTATTTTGATGTGGTCACCACGCTCTCCCGAATCTGCAGAGATGGTCAAGATTCTTGGAAAACTTGAGAGTGATTACAAAGCTGCGTTCTCACTTGCTCGAGTAGATATTGATGCTCATCCGCAAGTTGCTCAAGCATTTCAAACGAAATCAATTCCATACGCTGTAGCAATTATTGCCGAACAAATGGTTCCGCTATTTGAACAGGCTTATCCTGAAGCGCAAGTGAAGATGGTTATCGACAAAGTTATTGCCCTTGCCTCCGAACAAGGTGTTGGCGAAGCACCGGTCGAACAGATGGAAACAGAAGAGATCGAAGCTATGGAGGCGCTCGAGTCTGGCAATTACATCGCTGCAGAGGCTGCCTATAAGAAATGGCTCTCACGTAAACCAGCTGAAAACCTTGCAAAATTAGGTTTGGCACAGACGCAGTTGTTGATGCGCACTGAAGGACTGGAACTCAACGCTGTGATTGATGAGTCCACTAAGAACCCAACTGATATTGATTTGCAGTTAAAAGCGGCAGATGTTGAAATTGTGAATGGCGGTGTAGAGGCAGCTTTTACCCGCCTGTTGCATGCGGTTCGCGCAACATCGGGGGATGATCGTGCAAAGGTGAAAGATCACCTGCTTAACCTCTTTGCCTTAGTTGATCAAAGTGACCCACGTTTGGTGGCGGCTCGCAAAGAGCTTGCCAGTGCGTTGTTTTAATGAAAACTTTGGGTACGGAAAGGGAAATCAACCTTCTCAAGGCACTGTTTTTCCTCTTTGGAATTCAGATCATGTCCTGGGTGCCTCGTTTTCCTGAAGTAAAGGCAAATTTGCAGCTTTCAAATGGCCAATTTGGCTCGCTTCTCAGTCTTGGCTCGATCGGTAACCTGACTTCACTCTTGATTGTTGGTCATTTAGTTCACAAGTTTGGCGCTCGTCAAATTATGCAAATCGCAGCGCTCATCATGGCAATTAGTTTGAGCTACTTAACTCACAGCACATCAAGTTTGCTTTTCTTTATATTTATAGTTTTACAAGGTGCCTCAATCTCAGCCTTTCACATCTGTATTAACTCTCAGGGATTTCATTTTCAAGACAGAACTAAGCGCCAAGTAGTCACCCTACTCAGCGGTTTCTGGAGTACCGGAGCTCTCATCACTTCGATCCTTGCTGGATTTATGGTGGATCGAGTTGAGCTTGGAAACTACTCAAACTTCTTAGCGGTTATTTGTTTGGTTGCGATGTTGTACATAATCAACGAGTTAGCCCCCAATCTAGTTAAGGCCAATACAAATCCAGAGTCAGATCATCGGGCGCGCGATATGTTCAAAGGATTCAAGATCGACGGCCTTGTATCTGGCGGACTTTTGTGCGCGATCATGCTGGAGTTTGCGATAGGTGACTGGGCCGCAATCTTTGTAAAGGAGGATATGGGCATTAAAGGCGGAATCAATACCCTGCCTTACATTCTCTTTACCGTCGCGATGATTGTTGGCCGGCTAAATTTACATAAGCTTTTAGATCATTTTTCAATACATGAGTTAGCGGTTAAAGCCTCTTTAATTTCAGGCATCTCATTTATTGCTGGCATCCTCGGTGTTACATTTACCGGAACATCAAATAAAACCCTGGTGATTGTGATCCTTTCAATCAGCTTCACAATCGCAGGTCTAGGCTCCTCATTCTTGGGTCCATCGGTGATGAATGCCGCAAATACACGCTCAACATTCCCATCCAGCGTCGTTATTGGCCAGATTGGCGTGATCAATATTTCATTGGTATTTGTGGTTCGTTGGGTAATTGCCTGGACCGCACAAGCCACATCATTAACCTTCGCCTTATTAATTCCAGCGCTTATGTTGTTGACGGTGCCTTACTTTGCAAAGATCTTTAAGAACGCTTAAACCAAACCGTCGCTAGTGGCGGAATCCGGACAGATGCAATTTGAGAAGCTCCAACAATTACAGGCTCATTGCTTACGCCGCTTCCACCGTAGTTAAGATCATCAGTGTTCAGAACCTCAGTCCAAATTCCAGCATTTGGAAATGGTAGTTGGTAATTTTCGTGGGGGACGGGTGAAAAGTTGGTGACAGAAACTATTGATGAAGCGTTGTCATCCCAGCGAGCAAAGGCAAGAACATTTGCCGCCCCATCATTTCCAACCAACCAAGTGAATCCTTCTGGGTTTGTATCTTTCTCCCACAACGCCGCAGTTGATCTATAAATAGCGTTAAGTTCAGCTACAGTCTTTTGAATGCCTTGGTGTTCTGCGTACTCAGTCAAGTACCACTGTAAGCCAGCGCTTTCATTCCACTCATCATTTTGCGCAAACTCGCTACCCATAAACAATAATTTCTTACCCGGATGCGCCCACATAAAACCATACAAGGCCCTAAGGGTTGCAAGCTTCTGCCAGCGATCTCCCGGAAATTTATTTACTAACTGGCCTTTTCCATGCACAACCTCATCATGCGACAACGGAAGCATGAAGTTCTCACTCCAGGCATACAAGATTGAAAAGGTAATTTCATTGTGGTGATATACACGATGAATTGGTTCATGCGACAAATACTGCAAAGTGTCATGCATCCAACCCATATTCCATTTAAATCCAAAGCCAAGTCCTCCGCCGGAAGTGTCACCAGTAACGCCAGACCATGCAGTTGATTCCTCTGCGATCATCATGATGCCGGGATGGGTTTTGTAGGCGGTAGATGTGGCTTCCTGAAGGAGCTGAACCGCTTCAAGGTTCTCTCGACCTCCGTGCTTATTGGGCAACCATTCGCCTTCTTCACGTGAGTAATCCAAGTACAGCATCGATGCCACAGCATCTACACGCAATCCATCAATGTGAAACTCTGTTAACCAATACAGCGCACTTGCTACAAGAAAGTTTCGGACCTCATTGCGTCCAAAGTTAAATATTAGGGTTCCCCAATCAGGATGCTCACCTAAACGTGGATCTGCATGCTCGTATAGTGCGGTTCCATCAAACTTAGCCAAAGCCCACTCATCCTTTGGAAAGTGTGCAGGTACCCAATCCAGAATAACTCCGATGCCAGCCTTGTGCAGGGCATCTACTAAAAATTTAAACTCATCAGGAGAACCAAATCGCGATGTTGGCGCAAAGAATGAGGTTACTTGGTAACCCCACGAAGGTCCGTACGGGTGTTCGGTAACGGGTAAGAACTCAACATGAGTAAATCCCTGTTGCTGGATGTATTCAACTAATTCGATAGCTAGTTCTTTGTAACTCAGACCAATTTTCCAAGAGCCCAAGTGAACTTCATACACCGATACCGCTGAACGCCAAGATTGAAATTGTGACCTTTGTTCAAGCCAAGAACTGTCATTCCACACATAGGTGGACTCTTCGACAACTGATGCAGTTAATGGTGGAATTTCAGTTGCACGTGCCATGGGATCTGCGTGATCAACCCAACGACCATCAACTCCACATACTGCAAACTTATACTTAGTTCCGGCGCAGATATCTGCAACAAAAATCTCCCAAATGCCAGAAGATCCAATGCGGTGCATCTGATGGGAGTTGCGATCCCAGAAATTGTGATCACCAATCAACGAAACCGCATGTGCGTTTGGTGCCCATACTGAAAAAGCGGTGCCTAGCAATGCTCCCGAAGCATCGCGCTTTACCTGTGCCCCAAGAGCTTTCCAGAGTTGTTCATGCCGTCCTTCAGCGATTAGATACAGATCAAGTTCACCTAATGATGAATGAGGGTTGAGAAATGAGGCAGGCTGAAGCATGTCTTCATCCTGCCCTTTAAAGAACTTCGAGAATATGCCCACGTTAGATCTTTACCGAAACAATATGAGCGACTTTTCCAACGGGGCGTGTTGGGTTGAGAGAAACATATGTGTGTGGATTCCAGGTCATCGTGGAGTTATCCAGTAAATCCTTAACCTCGAACTCATTTGCGTTAAGGCCAAGTGCCTCCATATTCCAATGAACCGTTGTTCCTTGGGCAAAACTTGGATCAAGATTTACAACCACTAAAACGAGATCCTTACCTTCGCGCTTTGAGTAAGCGATGATGGCGTCAGAATCGGTGTCATGGAAAGTTAGGTTACGAAGGCGTTGCAACGCCGGATGTACTTTACGAATCGCATTGAGTTGCGCGATAAATGGCGCAAGGGTTAGACCCTTCTTAGCTGCGCCTTCCCAATCACGAACCTTGATCTCATACTTTTCTGAATCCATGTACTCCTCGCCCCCTTCTTTAAAGGCGCGGTGCTCATACAGTTCATACCCGGCATACATTCCCCATGAGGGAGTGAGTGTTGAGGCAAGGACCGCACGTAGTGCAAACGTGGCAGGGTTTCCACTTTGCAAATGGAATGGATTGATATCGGGGGTATTGACCCAAAAGTTTGGTCTAAAGAAAGCGCTTGTGCCTTGTGCAACTTCACGACCGTATTCAGTTAACTCCCACTTACTAGTACGCCACGTAAAGTATGTGTAGGACTGGTGGAATCCAGCTTTGCCTAATGCATGCATCATCGCAGGACGAGTGAATGCTTCAGCTAAGAAAACTACTTCTGGGCTTTCCTTATGCACAATCGCCAGTAAGTCCTGCCAGAAGTGCACCGGCTTGGTATGTGGATTGTCTACTCGGAAGATCTTTACTCCCTTGGAAACCCACAAACGGATGATTCGCAGGACCTCGTTTCGGATGCCCTCGTAATCATCATCAAAGTTAATTGGATAAATATCTTGATACTTCTTTGGGGGATTTTCGGCGTATGCAATCGTTCCATCGGCACGCTTGTTAAACCATTCAGGATTACTCTTCACCCAAGGATGATCAGGTGAGGTTTGAAGTGCTAGATCCATCGCAACTTCAAGTCCTTGCTTACCTGCCGCTTTCACAAATTCTTCAAAATCTTTCATGGTTCCAAGTTCTGGATTAATTGCATCATGCCCACCATCAGAGTTACCGATAGCCCAAGGAACACCACAGTCATCGGCCTTAGCATCTAAGGTGTTGTTCTTACCCTTGCGATGAGCTATTCCAATTGGATGAACTGGTGGCAGATACAAAACATCAAAACCCATAGCGGCAACACCAGCTAAACGCTTTGTTGCTGTCGCAAAAGTTCCACTCACTACTGAGCCATCTGGATTTCGAATCGCACCTTCGCTGCGTGGAAAAAACTCATACCAAGAGCCAACAAGTGCTCGATCGCGATCAGCACGAACTGGATACTTTTCAGATTCTCCAGTGACTGTTCGGTATAGCGATGTACTCGAAGCCTTGATGACAAAGTAAAAATCACCTTCAACTGGAACGGTGAATTGTCCTTCATATCGATCAGTTCCGGGCCAGCGTTGAATTAATGGCTGACAATCAACCATCTTCTCTTTCGCGTTATATAAACAAACCTCTGCCGTAAGTGTTTCATGACCTTCAATAATGATTGTCGCTGAGACCGAGATACTCTCTTTTGCGATCGCCTTTACCGCAACAAATTCTCCCCCGAAGAAAACCGCGGGGGAGATATCTGTGATTGGAATTCTAGAGATCAACCCGATCCTTCTGTATTGCCAGCATCTGCAGCTGAGACATCATGGATACGATACTTATCCATAGCCTGGGTGACAATGCTTTGCTTGATTTCACCTTGGTTACAAAGTTGCTGCAACACGGCGATTGCGATTGATTCTCCATCAACCTTGAAGTGGCGGCGTAAAGCGCCTCGTGTATCTGAAAGACCAAAGCCATCAGTTCCAAGTGAGTAGAAAGGTTGTTCGACCCAAGGCGATACCTGATCTTGCACTGCGCGCATGAAATCGCTGACCGCAATTACTGGACCCTTTGTATGTGCCAACTTCTTGGTGATGTAAGCGCTACGACGATCAGTTGGATTAAGAAGGTTGTGACGATCTGTTTCCAGGCCATCGCGACGCAGCTCATTCCACGAAGTAACAGACCAAACAGATGCGTTAACACCCCAGTCATCTGCAAGTAGTTGCTGTGCCTTCATCGCCCAGTTAACTCCAACACCAGATGCCAAAATCTGGGCGTTCTTCTTACGAGAACTCTTTGCAGGTGAGTACAAATAAATTCCCTTAAGCAAACCATCAACATCTAGATTTTCAGGCTCTGCTGGGTGCATGTATGGCTCGTTGTAAACGGTGAGGTAGTAGAAAATGTTTTCGCTGTTTTCTCCGTACATACGGCGCAAACCATCTTTAACGATATGGCCAAGTTCGTAAGCGAATGCTGGATCGTATGCAACAACGGCCGGATTGGTTGCTGCAAGGAGCAGCGAGTGACCATCTTCATGTTGCAGACCTTCACCATTAAGTGTGGTGCGACCAGCGGTAGCTCCCACTACAAAGCCGCGAACCAATTGATCTGCAGCCGCCCAGAATGCATCTCCTGTGCGCTGGAAACCAAACATGGAGTAGAAGATATAAATTGGAATCATTGGTTCATCATGTGTTGAGTAAGAAGATCCAACTGCTGTAAATGAGGCTACCGATCCTGCCTCATTAATACCTTCGTGAAGAATTACACCTGATGTTGATTCCTTATAAGAAAGCATCAACTCGCGGTCTACCGCTGTGTACTGCTGACCATGTGGAGAATAGATTTTCATTGTTGGGAACAATGAGTCCATACCAAATGTTCGAGCCTCATCGGGAATGATCGGAACAATGCGATTTCCCAAACCTGGATCCTTAACAAGATCCTTCAACATGCGAACAAATGCCATCGTTGTGGCGATCTCTTGCTGACCTGAACCGCGCTTAACAGATTCATAGACTGAGTCAGCGGGCATTGTTAATGGACGTGACTTTGACCGACGACGAGGAATTGATCCGCCAAGTTCAGCACGACGCTCAGCAAGGTACTTTGCCTCTGGAGAATCTGCTGCAGGCTTGTAATAAGGAGGTAGATACTTATCTAACTTCTCATCTGGAATGTCCAAGTGCAATGTGTCGCGGAACTTCTGAATATCTTCCAGGGTCATCTTCTTCATTTGGTGGGTTGAGTTGCGACCTTCGAAGTGAGATCCAAGGGTCCAACCCTTAACAGTCTTAGCCAAAATAACTGTAGGGCGACCA